>DATIYC010000198.1:0-8069 GCA_035517955.1 Candidatus Acidiferrales bacterium
CCAGGAGTTTTTGCCTTATTCTCACTAACGCGCAGTCGCTGTTGGGGAAAAGAAGCCGCGCATTTTTTCGAGTTTACAACCCAGTTGACTACGCCACGTAGTCGGATGAGACCGAGATTCTTGCTGAGCCAGTTCTGGTACGCCTACGATACATGTGGGTGCGAACCGTCTGCTTTTTCATTTAAGCTAACGCTCTAATACGATTGTGAACTTCGAAATCAACGCGTTCTGAATCGGGCATTGTTGAATGATACCTAACTACGCGCTGTAGCTGAATACCCCTTCGAAAATCAGGTTTAGACGGCGTGGATGACGCTTAAATAATCCAGAGACAGCGACCGTCATGAAGCGCCACAGCTTTGAGTCGTCTCGCAATCATCGTAGTTGAGGCAACGCAAAAAATTCCAAACCACCAACTTGAATCGGAGCTAAGGAAACGCTTAACTTCCAAAACCTTCTCCATCGAAAAAATCACCGTGCTCGAAGAACAAACCATACCCATCCTAATTAGCCATCGAAAGCATGGCACTACCATTCAAAGTCTGCCGACAGTCCCCTTACCCCGCCCCATGAAGCCCACTAGGTAAACTCAACCCATCGCAAACTTTGGTAACTTGTCGGGTATGATAGGTAATCAATCACTCTCATTAACCAAATGTCTAGGAAAAATTCCGAGTGTGGGGTTTCGAACTAGACTCAGCGATCACTACAGCATCCGCTTCTTCTGCTCCAACTTCCCCGAGGTGAAAGCGTGAGAAGAACGGAGAATCATACTGCCGCGGATAGAGACTACACGATCATCGAACCCCGCAGATTTGAGAAGAATGGAGAAAGATGCTCACAGAATTACCGCCCTTCCCAAATTCCCGATAAATTATGTCTTAGCGTTTCATACCTCAACCGTTTTGCTAAACGACTTGGTTAACAGATCGGACGCGCAATTGATTTCAGAGGTGAGAAAACAACAGAGCCTTTTGTAGGTCTAACAACGGGTTAATTCTACTGTTTGGTGTTGTCAGTTATCTTGTATGCGTACACGGACCTCGTAGCATCGCTACTGCCACCTGGATTGCCCTTCGTCCCGAGTTGATTCACAAAATATTTCTCGATTCTTTCTGCTATCGTTCTAGAGGCCGCATTACGGTATATCCAAGAACCATTTTTCTCATCAACTTTATGATCTTTGAACAGCTTATCGCGAGCGTCTTCAGCTACGCCCACATACCAACTTGTATAGGTTTCACCCTTCCGATCAATGTAGTTCTCAATATCGGACCTGATTGTTGGCTCGTCCTTTGCCATACACAGAAGAAATACGCGTGCGTTAATATGGTAACCGACCAAAGTTAACGCTCAACTACCCGAAAGGTGATTTCAGCCCCATTTTACTGGTAACCTTTGTTCAAATCGATGACAGGCATAACAAGAAGGATTCGCATCCAGAAAACCTCACACCTGAACGCGTTCTCATGCTCTCTCATTCCTTCACGATTACACAAGAATTAGAGCGATTCTTGTCGGAAACGTTCAATTTTCGGTGTTCTTGCAACCTTGCCCGTGAGAGATCGGTGACGAAACTCTTTGATTCTCTAATTGTTGGCAAAGTTGTGCTGAAGAACCGAATCGTTATGCCCCCAATGGCGAATGGACTGGCTGACACAGAAGGCAGGGCAACAGATTCGCTGATCGCACATTACGTGCGAAGAGCTTCTGGGGTGGGGCTTGTGATTGTAGAGCATTCGTATTTCACTTCCGAGGGCAAGGCTTCGTCAAATCAGCTTGGGATTCAAGATGATGTAGCGATCAGCGGTCTAAGCAGGCTTGTGGAGGCGGTTCACGCTGAGGGCACCCCTATCTGCATTCAAATTAACCATGTCGGGCGGAAGGGAAACCCAGAGATAACTGGAACCAGGCCCGTCGCTCCAAGCGCAATACCAACAGAAGGATCGGATGTCGCCCCTAGGGTACTGGAGAAGAATGAGATTGAACGGTTGGTTCGTTTGTTTGGTGAGGCTGCTGGTCGAGCGCGACGGGCTGGGTTTGACGGTGTTGAGGTGCATGGAGCCCATGGCTACTTGTTGAACCAATTTGTTTCTCCTCTAACCAACAGTAGAATTGACGAGTATGGTGGCTCGTTTCATGGCAGAATCCGTTTTCCGATTGAAGTCATCACAGAGGTTAGAAGGGTCGTAGGACCGAATTTTCTCATACTTTATCGTCTCGGAGCATCTGACGGCGAGGGGCGTGGAGTTACTATCCAGGAGATGCAGAGATTCGCGCAAAGACTCGTGGAAGCCAGCGTCAACATAGTTGACGTGTCTGGCGGCCTAATCGGAGACGCTCCAGCCGACATGACAGGACAGGGATACTTCCTGCCTTTGGCGGAGAAGATCAAGAAGGCTGTGGATGTCCCGGTCGTTGGTGTTGGCGGAATCACGGATCCCACATTTGCCGATCAAGCAATCAGAGAAGGCAGAGTGGATCTAGTTGCGGTTGGTAGAGCCTTGCTCTCCGACCCCGATTGGGCACTATCAGCATCAAGGTCACTAATCGGCGGTCACTAACACCTCTACGGATCGGACGCCACTTTTCATGAGCCAGAGGGACGTACAGGCACGAACGAATAGAAAGTAGAAGATTGCAGAGTGACTACGACGTCTCTATCTTACATAGCGCTAGTAACGCAACAAATGCAGCATTTTTTGATTGCATTTGTGATTTCTGAATGAGTCATTCATCAAATTGTATGGAGAAAATTTTGTGATGTGGAATTAGTGGAATTAAACTTAACCCGATGCAGGCTCGTGCGCTTAAGGTGAGATGTGTATCTTGAAAAATCGCAATTACCTCTTGCTGACATGCGCCATTTTGCTCCCATTGGCAGCCGTTGCAGCTAGTTCCGGATTGGTCTTCGGCCAGGCGTGTAGTGTACAAGTTGGCTCCATAACCATCACGCAACAGCAATTGACAGTGCCCCTATCCACGACTTGCCCAGTCAGTGGGCCATTGTGGGCCGTGGGAACAGCGACCGATACAACTACAAACACTAACCTAGGCACGAGCAACATCATCCTGACCCCAGCGAACACCTACTTCTCAGGGCAGTTGACTTTCTCGATACCTTCGACCAGCGTAGGACACATGGTGGAAGTTCAGGCTCAAGTCTATAACAGCTACGTGAACGGCCAATATAGTGGCCTAATTGGGGCTATTGCGCCTACGATCACGATAAGCCCGAGCACTTATAGTTCCCCTAGTTACAGCTATCCAGCCGCCCCAAGTTACAGCTATCCCGCTAGTTGCTACAACGGCTATTACTACTACAACGGTTATCCGTACTACTACAATGGATATCCGTACTACTATTACTACAACAACGGCTATTATTACTACTACAATGGATACTACTATTCCTGCGGCTAATCTTACTGCCCATCCTATCATCGATAAACCATTAGCTAGCGCAAGCAACCATACCCTTTCCCTTTTCCTTCAACTAGGTTTTCTTCCTTTACAAGATTCATTCATTACAATTTGGACACGTTACTTCGTTAGGTAACGCTTCTTCATCTGGCAGCTCTAATGAGGTGAATAACTATATTGAAATCGAAATTCTGCCGCTGTAAATTAATTGAGATGAGGAACACTGATGGAAAAAGCTGATGCTAATCATGTGATGAGACTACAGGAGGCCTGGAAGAAGGAAGTCAGGCCAGAAGACTACGATGCCCACATGTTCCAGGTCGGACAAGCGCAGGCTAATGCCCAGCTAGTTGCGGATTGGTTGCGCACAAATCCTCCAAAACCGGGATCCTCAATTCTATTTGCCGGTGCAGGTACGGGTCAAATGTTTGATTTTGTATCCCCAGAGATACTGTTCCCGTACCGAGTTACGTTTACGGACATTAACGTCGACTACTTGAAACGCTTAGAGGCACGACTGAAGTCCAAGACACAACTGCGCTTTGAAGCCATACTGGACAACCTTGAGCGCCCTCAGTTGAGTTCTAGGTATGCTTTAGCGGTGGCGGTATTGGTGCTAGAGCACGTTGATTGGCATCTGGCGGTTGGTGCGCTTTGCACACTGAGTGTCGAAAACGTTTTCGTGGTCATTCAAGAAAATCCACCAAACTCGGCTATGGCGATTACCGAAAATCAGCCCTTCATTGGAACAATGAGAGTCTTCCGAGAAGTCCACCCAATACTTCTCAACCGCGAAGCGCTCGTTAAGGAATTTGAATATCACGGATTTTACTTGAGCTATTCCCGCGAGAAACCAGTGCCTTACGAAAAGAGAATGATTGGATTAGGATTTGTAAGGAATTGCAGGATATGCTAGAACGAACTACTAACCACGAGAATGGCGAGCCTATGGAGAACCGAAGCGCTAGAGGAGTACATCCGGGCTCGGGGAAACAGGCGTTGGTCGGGTCCGGGGAATCTGAAACATAACTCGTGCCGGAGGATAAGGTTGAGGACGATGTTTCTCTCACTATGTTGTAGTGCTATGGATTACCAGTTTCACTACTAATATTCCACAACCGTCATTTTCTGTAATCCACACATCGTAATTCCCGCTTCTTGTTGGAGTGAATTTGAACGGGTTCCCAATGCCACTACCATGCTGGAGATTTGTTCCACTTCCTTCCTGCTGCCACACCCAGACGTATGCGTAGCTTCCAGATGGTGAAGCGGTGAAGGTGACGCTCTGTCCGACCTGTACGAATGTAGAATCGGGTGTAACGTTCACTTCTACGCTGTTTAGAGAATTCTGGCAATTCTGCACGGGACTTGCCCAGTTCACCGTAACTTCAGCAGTTTGTGAGTTGCCTCCATTGTCGTACGCGGTGACTGAAACCGTGTAGAGGCCTGATTGTGAATAGGCGTGAAATCTCATATCACTGACTTGGCTCTGAGCCGAGAAAGGAACATCTAAGGTAGAATTGTCGCCGAAGTCCCAATGTAGATTCGTGATCCAGAGCCCATTGGATGTCATTGCAGCAACGGTGAATTGATAAGCCATAGGATAGGTGGTAATCAATAGCGGAGCGCCGTTAAACCAAACCTGCAACGCCTCGTCAGTTGCTCCAGCGATGCCGGCGTGTGTTACGATACTGAAGCCGGGAACTATCGCGAATAGAAATACTGTCGTTAGCAGGAATGGGAGGAAGACGTACGATCTATGTTTCAACTGAGCTCATTACGCGAACCAGGCAGAGTAGGCATATTGGAGGAACTGTCAACATCCAACGCAACCCAGTTCAATTAATGACCTGCCAATTTAGCCCGTTATGGTAGAGCCTGTCGTTCTGCGGAGGCAGGCACGTACCAATTAGAAGGACATTCGATATGCGACCTTTACAACCTGGAATCAATGTCCCCTGAAATCGTGCTCAAATTCGAAATCTACAAACTATTGATGACATTTCACGATATTCCTTTCGCAGACTTATGGCGCATCGTTGGCTGGGCGGTTTAGAACTTTCGGTACGACGATTAGAACGATCCTAACAGAGACTCTCGTTTCTGAAAGAAATTAACAACACACTGCACACGATTGATTATGTCTTCGTAGATAAGGACAATCCTCACCATTCACGATTCGGGTTTCCTTTTATTTCCTGAGGTCCGTTTCGTCTGCAACCTTTGTATCTAGGTCTGAGTTGCTTCCGCTAATTCGAGATTTAAGGAAAGGAGTGGGGCGGTGACTGTGAAGTCATCCATGTGGTCGACTGCTTTCTTGCGTGATTTGTGGAATTACTTTGGACCAGCGCTGATAGTGAGCGTAGCTTACATGGACCCCGGCAATTATGGCACAGATATCAGCGGCGGCGCGTCCTTCGGCTATAGCATGCTTTGGATCGTCTGGCTTGCCGGAATCATGGCCATGCTGCTGCAATATCTCTCGGGAAAACTCGGCATAGCAACCGGGCACTCTCTTCCAGAACTGATGCGCCTCTCCCTAAAACGCCGGGGATACGTTCTCTCTTACTGGCTTGCAGCCGAGGTGGCCACTATTATGACGGACCTTGCAGAATTCCTCGGCACAGTCATTGCACTAAACCTGCTCTTCGGAATTCCCTTGCTGTATGGGACTTTCCTTTCGGTTCTCGACGTCGTCCTAGTAATGGGATTGACGGGAGGTAAGCTTCGTTCGTTGGAATATTTTTTCATGGTGCTCATATCTACCATCGGGATTGGATATGTTTTTGAGATTTTCATTACAGGCCCCAGTTTGATTCCTCTGCTCGCCGGATCCGTTATCCCTAACCTCGCCTCTACAGATAGGATCCTCATCGCAGTGGGCGTGATTGGTGCAACCGTCATGCCACACGCCATCTTCGTCCACTCAGCCCTTTCAAACGACAAAATAGTCGAGCCCGATATGGAGAAGAAGCATGCGACGATGCGGCTTCATCGGGCCGAGAGCATTATCATGTTCACCTTCGCAGGCCTCGTGAACGCGGCCATAATGGTGATGGCTGCAGCTGCGTTCGGATCGCACGGATTGAACGTGGCTACAATTCAGGACGCGTATGTGACACTGCAGCCACTCTTTGGACCAGCCGCTGCAACTGTGTTCGGGATAACGTTACTTGCTTCAGGGCTCTCGTCTTCGACGACCGCCACCGTTGCTGGACAAGTGATAATGGAGGGGTTGCTAGGCCGGAGGATGAATCCCTGGGTACGGAGAATTGTCACACGCATGATAAACACGGTCCCCACTACGATCGCTATTCTATTGGGAATTGAACCGATCTTGATTCTAGTCTATAGTCAAGTCGCCTTAAGCTTACTGCTACCGCTTCCTCTCGTGCCTCTCTTGATTTTCACGAGAGACAAAAAGTTGATGGGGATATTTGTTAACAGAAGAATCACCACGATCGTTGCAGGGATCTTTATTGGAACCATCATTCTGCTGAACGCACTCTATCTCTTCTTGAGCTTTGGCGGCACGATTTAGTGCTTCGCCGTCTATTCACTCGTCTTTGAGTTTTCTGTATCGTATGTCAAACCATAAGCTGATAGTGATTACGATGATTTCCAAGATGATGAGGGCGGCTACGGTGAGTGGTGTCCACGATGGCTGCCTGACCGCGGAATAATAGTAGACGAGGAGGTCGAAGACAGTTACGATTACGACCATTCGTATGAGCAAGTCCCAGAAGAGATTCCGCAATTTTGCGCCACCTAACGTCTACATTTCACTCTTCTTTCGTCTTTCAGTTACATAATAGGCTATGACACTTGTCACCCAAGAAATAATTAGTCCAACCCCAACTCCGCGAAAATACGCGCTCCCTATCAGATGCCCGAATACAACGAAAATCACACTCAACACTAACTCAAGTAGTATAAGCTGCCAAAGTAAGGAAACTCCACCCTTCATTTTGTCCATTCCTATCGACCACCAAACCTCTCATCGTCAGAGAGAGAACGATTCAGCTATGTATTCACACGGGTTCTTAGTATCCCCACAGTGGAATGCCAGCTCTCCAATAACCGCACGTTAGAGGAAACGTGTACTGAGGGTAGAGGTACGTTCGTCCGTAGTATCCATTAAACTGCGGGTAACCACCGCCGTAACCGTATGCTGGGTAGCCGCCGTAAGCGTATCGGGAGTAGTAAGGTGAGGAGGTGTACCTTGTGGGAGATGCGTAGGCAGGCGGTAAGTAGTGAGAAGCCCAATAATGCTCCGCCTGATGCCGCCTAATCGATTCTGCAATAAATCCAGACCCTTCCCCTCTCCAGCGTCCTATGGGGTGAAAGTCCATCTGAAATCCAACTAATCCTCTCGTTCTCCGCCCCGCTCTTACGGGTTCCCCTGTTTTCACGAATCGAAACATACGTTCCAAGTGCAAATGGCTAGAATTCGACTAAATTAAAGAAAACCACTCCGCTTACCAAACGTAGACGACGCGGCGGCACTTCGTTCCTACCGTATTCTTAGTTTGTGCGTATCAATTAATGCTCACTCAAAATTTCGTCTAACCTAACGGTCGCGCGAATGCACAAACTATCATAAAGAATCATGCTATAGAAGACCAGATCGTTTGCGTAACATTATT
>DATIYC010000199.1:0-7856 GCA_035517955.1 Candidatus Acidiferrales bacterium
CAAGTTGACACTAAATGGCATGTTCTCCTATTCCTCGGTCATGTATCCTCGATTCCTATGATTGCGACATTTCCTCTTAGATTTAGTATGAATCTCATGTATAGTATGGCCAAATTAATAAGAATTCGTGAAAATATATTGACAGCAGCAAGCAACTAAACATACCTGTTATGAATTTTGTCAGATGAAAATCATAATTAGAGATACCCGACAAACGTTACGCTATGTAATCACAGATTCCCGAGATTTCCTTGTTTCCATCCGAGTAGTAGTTAGATCAAAAACGTGGCTTTGGACTCAGGAACCAATTTTGGTTGCCCCCAGTTTTCCGTTGCTGAATTCTCCTCACCAGAACCGGGACTTCGTTAGGTTACTGTTTTCGATTGTAATTGTTCTCGAACACATCAATCGCCGATTGTTTTCCACTTTAAGTAGGTTATGTAAAGAACTGAGCCGTTACCAATAAGGTAAAATGTGTTCGGGGCGAGTTCGCCCAAGCTTGGTCAACTTGTTTGCGAAAGCATTAGGGCTGCTCATCTTAGCGATTTTGTTTGTCGGCATGATAATGCCCTACCAGGGCGTAAGCGCCCAACGAACGTTAAGCAAACTGGATCAGCGCCTCATAGAACGAATAAACGGCATCATGAGTCCCGATCTGCGTTTCAGCGGGAATACCGTTAATGTGTTCGTTCATCTCAACGCGGGGTATGGGGTAAGGGACGTCGAGGATTACCTATCTCCCAGTTTCATTCTCGGTCCAACCACTTCCCCATTCGCAGTGTATGGCACGGTCGACGCGAACTCCATACTCCCGCTCGCATCATCCCCTGCGGTCTCGTTTGTCTTTCCTGACGTGAAACTTGGCTTCGATCGTATGGTCCCGGATCCAGATGTTTACACGCAGCACCTCGCTACGGACATGTACAGGGTAAGGCAAATCATTGGTGCAGACCGCGTAAATCAACTCGGTATCTCAGGTCAAAACGTAACGATCGCGATCGTAGATACTGGAACAGATTTTACGATACCTGACCTGAGAGACGCGGTCGCAAGAAATAGTTTGGGACAAGCAATCTCATTCGATGCTGATGGCCAGAGCCTTGCCATAACAAACTTGACCGTAACTAGGTTTGGGAACTTTCTAACAACTGCGGGAAAGGAGGTTAAGGTGTGGAACGATGCAAGCTACGTCGACACGAACCCTGGCGAGGAACAAATAGAAACCGTAAAAATCAACTACAACTACGCTGCACCGAAGGTATGGTCCAAGTCGGGAAATTACCACTTTGGACTGTTAGCTGAAGAGTTTTCGGACGTCATATCGGGTGCAACGATTGATGTTACGTTTCCAGTTGTAGTTGTTGATGCGCATAAGTCCGGTGTTTACGACACTGTTTTCGTTGACATGGCGACCGCCTACTACAATTTCCTAACAAATTATCGTGACAAGCTGAATTCAAACGCCTCTCAGACGCTTGGGTTGAACCTCACATGGCCATCTCCAGACCTTTCTTGGGATGTTCACGGATTCGCAAACGAGGGACCTCGCTCCGCCACGCCAGGGCATGATCTGATTGATTTCGACCCGAATGGGACTGGGGTTCCAGTTTTCAGTGCGGGTTTACTGGCTTACGGAATAGACCTGAGTGGCTACGCGGGTAGGGGGGCGATGGCGTTACTGCCACCAATCGATCCGAAAGGAAATTTCGTAAATGTATATTTCGATTCTGAAAGCCACGGAACTAGCACCGCCTCTAACGCGGCCTCGCGCGGAATACTAAAACGGGACGTGTATCAAAACGGGACCCTGCTACCTTTACCGGGTATCGCTCCCGCAGCGGAAGTAATGGGCGTCAAGGCGCTTTTTCTTGGGGATGTGACATTTGCGTGGTATTACGCTGCAGGTTTCGATTGGGACCCCACTAACTTCAGTTTCAAGTACACCGGATCACACAGAGCTGATATCATAAGCAACAGCTGGGGAGACTCAGATCCGATAAAGGACCTGGGGTCAACTTTTGGCGCCGATTTAGAGAGTCAACTCGCTGACGCGTTGAGCCTACCCAGATATCTCGACCCAGCCTACCCAGGCGTAGTCATGCTTGTCGCCGCTGGAAATGGAGGTTTCGGGTACGGAACCGTAACTTCGCCGGCTGCTGGTCCTCTTCCGATAACCGTTGGTGCCTCCACAAGCTACGCGTACAGAACCCAACCCAAAACCCGCATACCCAACGAGACTCAGGGTAGCTATGACGAAGTTGTACCATGGAGTGCTAGGGGACCAACTTCCCTAGGTGAACCAAAGCCTGATGTCGTTGATGTGGGTGCTTTCGGTTTCGCCGACCAGACGACATTCACGGGATACGGGAACGGAACCAACGCCTACACCATATTCGGCGGCACCAGCATGGCTACACCCGTGACCGCCGGGGCCGTAGCCCTCGTTATTCAGGAGTATCGGAATACACACGGCGGCGCGACACCCTCACCTGGCTTAGTCAAGAGTATCTTAGCTAGCACTGCAAACGACCTATCGTACGACCCATTTACGCAGGGGTCCGGGAGAGTGAACGTATTTGCCGCAGTAGCGGCCGCAGCGGAAGGACGCGACAGTCGTTTTCCGAAACGATTCTACCTATACTCAACAGCAACCTGGGCTTCAACCCAAGAAATGCTTGCTGATTCATGGGCTTTGAACTTTCAAACTCCCATTCCAACAACGAGCGCTACTTCAGGGAACTGGTTCGCTGGCATCACACCGCCAGGCACTTCAACGACTGCTAATTTTACTCTAATTGACGCGACACAAACTTTGGCTTCGGCTTTCGTCTACAAACTCATAGCGACGAACTCCTCCAAATACGCCACCACAAACAACACAGTCATGTGGGTCCCAATACCAAAGGACTCGATTCCAGTAAATACTGACTTGATGAAGATCACTCTAGTCTACCACTTCTCCGACTTCGTCAACCAATCAACGTGGAGTTATCGGAACCTGCTCATCGCACAATTGTACGACACGAAGTTCGACTCAAAGGGCGACGTTAGGCGTATTACGAATGGAGCACCCTACAGCACAACATCTGAACTCGATGTCGGACAACCGCTAACCAAGTTTGAGGGAACCCCGGCAGTTCGAATTCTGAAACAAGGGTCACAAGTAGTCATACCTTTCGAGCTCGTATTCCGATTTTACCAGCGCTCCAACTGGAACTGGATAACCCAACTTTCGCCAACTCAAAATTCCATCAAAGCGACGCTAACTGTCCCTGCAAGCGCGTCTCCCGGCGTCTATGGCGGTTTCATCGAAGTCACTGACAATGGAACAGAGGCACTGATCCCTGTCTCAGTGGTCGTCCCAATCACTTCGACAGGCACATACGGCGGGGTCCTTCCCTCGTTGAATACTCCATACGACAATTTTGTGGTCTACGGGGCATTTGATTGGTCTTGGCGGTATGAGGCAGGGGATTGGCGAAGTTTCGTGTTGATCGTCCCGCCGGGAGTGAGTGAGGTGAGGGTGACCGTTTCATGGTCAGACTCGCAAACAGATATTGGGGAGCACTTAACCGGACCGCAAGGGTACGTTCTAGCCTCTTCCGAGTATCCAAATAGTTCGTACGTTAGTAGCGGCAAATTCAATTGGTACACTGACACCGGTGGCCCTGCCGAAGATATTTCTGCTACACAATTGTCGCCTGGAATCTACCTGCTTGTTCTACACAATACTCTCTTCGGAGGCTCATTCCTCTACTACCCTGAAAACTACACCCTGACCGTTGAGATGTCGTAACCTTGAGAAAAGAGATTGCAATCGCAACCACTGCCATTGCCCTAATCGCCGTCCTCCTCAGCGCAGCACTCCTGGCACTTGCGGTTAATCCACCCGCGGTGCACCAGGTAGTGATCAAATCCTACGGATCGAATGATCAAATGCTACAGGCGCTGCAGAATGGCGATTTGGATATCGCCGTTATCGAGAACGCGGCGCCCTCGATTCTCACTCAACTCCGGGCTGAATCTAACCTCAGTGTAACTTCCATCCCAAGCTTCAGCTTCACCTACATTGGACTGAATCTCCGCAACCCACCGCTAAACAACCTAACGTTTCGACAGGCAATGCTCTATGGCTTCGACCGACAGAACGCTCTAAGAAAAGTACTGGCTGGCTATGGCGAAATCCTCAATCCCGGCTTATTCTCCTCAGCATATGGAGATCTTGGTTGGAGAAACTCCTCAGTCGACCCATATCCATACAACCCCTCAAAAGCTGGTCGGTTGCTCGACTCACTCGGATACACTGGGTCGCCGGGCGAACTGCGCATAGATCCATCAACTGGGCAGACTCTTCGAACAATGTTCATCTTCAGCAGGCTGTCGGATCCTGAGAGTGTCGCCGTCGCGAACCTCTTCGCCAAGGATATGCGGGCCATCGGACTCCCCGTTATCAACTTCCCCGCAACGGACATCGACTTCTTCGCCAACACCAAGGCCACGTACTACTTCGACATGTACATCGACACCGTGACCCCAGGTCCAGGCCCCTCATGGCTGGGGAGGCTCTTCGCCGGATACAACGACTTGTCACCCGCTCCATTATCTCCTAACCTAGTTGGATACCACAGCCACGTCTTTGACGAGAACTTCGAAGAGTTGATGAATGCGACAGACCTGAACGCAGCCCATGATGCCGCCTACAGATGTCAGGAGCAGCTTGGCTTTGATGTTCCCGCCCTACCCGTTTTCTCCAAAAACATAATGCTTGTAACACGTCAAAATTCCACTCAAATTGTTCCAATAACTGGTAGCCTTGAAGACACGCTAGTTCAAACATTAACCCAAATCACTTCAGGAACGACCGTAGTAGGTGAGCCTCCGGGCTTATCCACAATAGACCCATCATTAGCGATGAGCCCCGCTGATCTCCTCGCGCTCAAACTCGTCTCCGAGCCTTTGTTCGAATCCAACACGGAAGGCGCCCTTCTACCCGGGCTCGCTAGCGAGTGGCACTTGAGCGATAATTCAACGATGCTTTCAATCGTTCTACGTCAAGGAGTAACCTTTGGCGATGGTAGCCCCATTACCTCTCATGATCTTGCCCAGACGATTGGTTGGTTAATGAGAAATGTGATCCCTTCCTCTCCATTCTACGAGGCGATTAACAGCACGAAGAGCGTGGTAGAAGTTGATTCCCGAACTGTCAGTATAACGCTACGTCAACCCGACAGCCTCGCTGCAAACCAATTCGCAAACCTATTCGCCTTACCCGCCAACCTTCTCCCGCCCGCCAACCCTCCTCTGGGTCTCTTGACGGATGGAAGCTTCGTCTCATCGGGCGCGTTCAACATGGTCAGGTTCATACAAGGAAACGAAGTAGATTTGGCGTATAACGACCTTCTGCCTAACGGCGATTGGGTTAACCCAAACACAACGAACCTGAATGGTGTGCAGGGGCAGACATTATCGGGAGCAACTACTGGTGGCAGCCAAATTCGCCTATTCTCTCAATCCTTAACTTATCAAGATGAACAGATTGGGAACGCATCGCTAACAACGCGTCTCTTCAATTCCAACGGCGAACTTCAAGCAACCAGTCAAGGATCGTATTTCGGATTCGGCGTCTACGAATCCAACCTCAACCTCAACAATCAGACGCTCTCCCCTGGAAGCTACAGGTTTACTACAACGCTTTACGCCAACCTTCCATCTGGCGTGATAATTCAATTTGGGGAGGGCACCTTGAGAGTGAACCCGCCACTTTTCTTCTTGCAACTGATCTTCTACTTAGTAACGTTGGCGGCCGTTCTCGGAGTCATTATGAAAACTGGTCACCGGGGGGCAAAGCGTCGTGTGAGGAGACGGTCGACGCGACGTAGGAAGCCTACAGTCAGCCGGGTAAGAAGGAGAAAGTAGTTCCCATCTGAATGTGATGCGACGTTATGAAGCCTGCATTGACTTCCAAAACGTACATCGCTTGTCCTTCGGGCGTCAAGGTCGGGCATTGTGCTACGGATTGGCAGGGTTGTACGTCCACTTCGGTCCAGACGACTTGGTGTGCAGCGTTGAACCATATAATGTCCAATGGGAAGTTCATGTCGGGCATCCAAAACGACCAGTAGTCCTCATGGCCAAAGACGAATAGCATTCCGTGATCATTAAGCAGCGACGACCTTCCTGACAATCCTTTCTCCTGCTCTTGAGTGGTAGTGGCCAATTCCACAACTAAGATAGTTCCAGCAACCACGATCCTAGTGGTGGAGTTACCGCCGCCAGTCTGTTCAAGGGAAGGGGAGGGGGATGCCAGTGGACGCGTAACAGTAACTTCATACGATTTTCCTGACACTGACGTGATTGCAATGCTTAGCGTGTGGCTACTATCCGTAAATGTTTGACCGGTTTGCCATGCGGCATTCGATAAGTCGGCAACTCCCGGGTCCGCATTGATGAGGTGTACCTTTCCGACTGACTTACCTTCGTCTACGTATGTTATGAGAACGCCTGACGCTGGAAGCGCCGCATCAAAACCAATTTGCTGCCTCACTTCGATCAAGTAATATTGGTCTGAGGTTGAGTCAGCTATTGGAACTTTTACCGCGTGAACGTTGTTCGATGCTGTCTCCGTAGGATCAATGGTAAATGTCGAGAAGCCTGCAGGTGCTGTCATGAGTAGAGGCCCATTGATGAAGCCCAGTTGGATCTTAGCCCAGGCGGTCATGTGGGCGGGCAGTGATCCGGGAGGGTCACCGTTCCACGATCCTTTATCCATTAGGTCCCAGGGACCGAGAATGGTTTTGCCGTTGTTAGGGCCATTCGACGTGTCGTACAAGTCTGGAATACCGAGCAGGTGCGCGAATTCTACGCACCAATCTCCGTTAGCAACGTTTGGTGGCTCCTCTGTTTCTGGTACGATGCTGAAACTCGTCAGCGTCTTAGAGGGTGTACTGACTGAGGCGTTGAAGTAAGTTACCGACCAGATATCATTTTTCACTCCGCTAGTTTCTTGGCCTGCACCGGAATGGATGAAGACGTAGTAGTCGTAGTTGGCGAAGTTCACATCCTTCAGAACGAGCGGAATTGTGTCGTTTGCAATCTTCCACGACTGGTTTGTTCCACTACAGTCAGGGTCATTGATCCCTTTGCAGTCTCTCCCATAGCGCATGTGGGTATATGGGAGTGTGTACCAACCGTACATGTCTCCCTGGATTCTGAGCTTTCCGTACGATATTTCGTTATAGTAATTGACAACTGTTCCAAACCATTCCTTCCTAAGCTCCGAGATAGTCATGGTTGGCTTGACATCAGAGAATGCAACCGCGATTATCAGTACCTTAACAACGCCAAGTGTCGGACTAGATTGTGCAGGATTGCTGTTCTCCGGCAAAGGTTGACTACTTTCCTTTGAATGAGGCGTAGTGGAGATCGAAGTCGCCACGGCGTATCCGGAGACTTGCGCGCTTAGTGCCAAAACCAGGAGAAAGAGTATGGTTAGCGTTCCTCTGTAACTGAGTTTCAAGATGAGATTATCCCCTTGACTGAGGCTGCGGCCGTATGCTGGATTTTTGATAAAGTGTTTAGACGCATAGGCAAATGTACGTCTACGTGTGACGGACAAATTGGATTAGCAGTAACAATGCAACTAAAATCCGCTTAATCTAAACGGTCGAATACTCGAATAACGCAGCGAAGTGGTTCTTTCTGAGTACGCTGATGCAATTAGGGTTCTGTACATCGCCGTCTTGTTATCTTCATAACCGCTGCGGGAACCTGTTTCCAGCCTTCGACCCTTGTGATTCTAGGCATTTTGGGCTCGTTTTGGTTCCATGGTTGGGTGTACATAATCCCGTGTTTCTTCG
>DATIYC010000200.1:0-83723 GCA_035517955.1 Candidatus Acidiferrales bacterium
AATCACCAATCCTAACTGTACAACCGCCGTCCTAACGCTCCCGCTCAAGCCCATCAGCGACACCTTCGGTCTGCGAAGCGTTGTCATGTCATCAATGCAAGCAGCCTCAGGCGCCGGCTATCCTGGTGTTGCGTCCTTGGACATCATTGACAACGTCATTCCCTACATCAACAAGGAGGAAGAGAAAGTTCAACAGGAGGTTGTCAAGATCCTTGGCGCTCCCGGACTCTCGGCGGATTTCAAAGTCTCCGCTAGCTGCCACCGCGTCGCCGTTTTGGATGGACACACGGAGGCAGTGTTCGTGCAAACCGAGAAACCGGGCACACCTGAGCAGGTGGTTGAGTGCATGAATAGTTTTCTAGCAGAGCCGCAGAAATTGAAACTCCCTACTGCACCGGAACGACCTGTAATCGTTAGGAGAGAGCCGGATAGGCCGCAGCCACGTTTCGATCGCGGTGAGGGCCATGGGATGACGGTTGTGGTGGGTCGGGTTAGGAAGGATCCGGTCTTCGATGGCGTCAAGTTCGTCTGCTTAGGCCACAACACAATCCGCGGCGCCGCCGGCTGCGCGATACTGATCGGCGAATGCATGAAATCACAACATTACATCTAACGGTGATTGAAAATGGAATCTGGAAAGACTCGTAGGTTACGAAGAATCTTCCGCAGTGATTCTAAGGCCTTCATCATCGCAATGGACCATGGCGTAACCCTTGGCCCAGTGCGCGGGTTGGAGGATATGCAAGGAACTGTCCGGAAAGTTGTGGCTGGCGGCGCAGACGCGGTCCTCGTCCACAAAGGCATAGCATCGCATGTGAGCACGGAAGGGACGGGGCTAATCGTCCACGTCTCAGCCTCAACCAAACTTGGTAGTAAACCGAACTTGAAAGTTGGCGTATGCACAGCCGAGGAAGCGGTTAGGCTTGGGGCCGACGCTGTCTCAGCCCACATCAACATTGGTGCTGTGGAGGAGGAGCAGATGCTCGAATTCCTTGGCTCCCTCGCCAACGACTGTGACTCGTACGGTATGCCTCTCCTAGCTATGATGTATCCGCGCGGTCCAACCGTGAAAGACGAGAACGGCTTCGAGTACGTCTCGCACGCCGCACGCATAGGCGCCGAGCTGGGCGCGGATGTCGTCAAAACCGTTTACACCGGCGACGTGGACAGCTTCCGCAAACTAGTCCGAAGCTGCCCGGTGCCAGTTGTTTTAGCGGGTGGGGCGAGGATGAAGACGGATATGGACGTTTTGGAATTAGCCGAGAACTCAATTAAAGCAGGCGCGGCTGGTTTATCTTTTGGACGAAACGTTTTCCAACACGACCACCCCGACGCAATCTGCAAAGCCCTAGCGTCAATCGTTCACCAAGACGCCACGGCGAAGGACGCAGCGAAACTATTGAGTTGACCCCTAACGAAAGAAATCTGGCTAAGGCTCAACCCTAACAATCCTGAGGCACAGAAAGTAGAGCTATTGAAGAAGGCTGAGGGACGATGCAACGTAGTCGTCCTCTCACCTAACGACTTAGCCTTAGTCAAGGGCCTCAAACTCCAAACCGCCTCACCTGACCCACGCTCCGACATCCAACTCCTTCAAACTCCCTTGAAATCGGAGAAGGGGTTCGCGCAGAATTCCGCGGTCGAGATTGTCGTGAAGGATAGGGTGGACGAGGAGAAGGTGTTGAAGCTTGCCGAGAGCGGCGTCGGTTACGTGCTGGTCCGTTGCCCGAACTGGAAGATCATACCCCTCGAAAACCTAATCGCCCGAACAAGAAACAAGATTACATTACTCGCCGACGTCACCAGCACAGCCGAGGCCAAAACAGCGCTGGAAACCTTGGAGTTAGGCGTTGACGGGGTCGTCCTCACCCCATCGTCACCGAAGGAACTGGACGAGTTAGATCGCTTACTTAGTCACGGTGACACCGTTCCCTTGATCAAAGCGAAAGTGGTTGTGGTTCGCGAGATCGGGTCCGGTGCCAGAGTATGCGTTGACACTTGCGAACTCATGCAACCCGGGGAGGGTATGCTCGTCGGGTCACAATCCTCCGGCCTATTCCTAGTCGAGGCCGAAGTACACAGCAACCCACACGTTGAGCCTCGCCCATTCCGCGTAAACGCAGGGCCAGTCTCCTCCTACGTCCTCACTCCCGGCCTCAAAACCCGTTACCTAGCCGAACTGAAGACGGGCGAGGAGATCCTTATCGTAAATCGCAAAGGAGCCGCGAGGGGTGGCCATGTGGGGCGGGTTAAGATTGAGCGTCGGCCTATGGTTCTCGTCGAAACTGAGGCCGCCGACCATCCGTATGCGCTCATCGTTCAAAACGCTGAAACCGTACGACTCATGTCTGGCACCGCATCAAAACCCGTTTCAGAGTTAAAGGCGGGCGATGAGATTCTAGTCAGGGTTGAGGAGGGGGGCAGGCATTTCGGCACTTTGGTGGCTGATGAAATGGTGATCGAGCGCTGAAATGCAACGTATGCCTCTCACTAAAACTGAATGAGAAAGAAAAGCTCGACCAACTGATCGAACGAATCGAGGCAAAGAAACCCGACCTAGTCGAATTCCGGCTTGACGAAGTAAGCGACACAACCATCCTGCGAAGAATTACGGCGAAAAAATCATACCCAGCCATAGCAACCGACAAATCAAATCGAATCTCAACCCCGCAAATCCTCGAACAAGCCGCGAAAGCGGGGTTCGAGTACATCGACATCGACCTATGCACCAGCAACATCCAATCAAGAATCAGTCAACTCAAGGAAGACGGAGCGAAAGTAATCATATCCTCTCATGACCTCGCTAAGACTCCACCCATCGACCAGTTGAGGGAGGTTCTGGAGGCGGAAGCGAAAACCGGTGCTGATATGTGCAAGGTAGTTACCACCGCCCTTCAAGCACGCGACAATCTCACGGTCCTAGATTTCGTGGCAGAAGAGGCGGCGAAAGTTAGCTTGGTTTCATTCGCTATGGGACAGAGAGGCATACCGTCCAGGGTTCTATCGCCTCTCTTCGGCGCAGCGTTTACGTTTGCGTCGTTAACGGAAGAGTCTAAGACGGCTGAGGGGCAGTTGAGTATGGATCAGCTTCGAAACGCGTGGCAAATCCTTGGCATCCAATAACCCGCCCATCACCGGCAGAAGCCAGGTGTATGGCCTAATTGGTGACCCCGTCGACCATTCCCTAAGCCCCACAATCCAAAACATAGCCTTCCATTCTGCTGACCTAGACGCGGTTTACGTAGCCTGGCGCGTTCAGTGCGCAAAACTACGATTAGCCGTTGCAGGGTTGAAGGCTTTGGGAGTTCGGGGCTTCAACGTCACGACCCCACATAAGACCGCCATGACACGTCTCGTAGACAAACTCGAACCATTAGCCGCACAAATCCGATCTGTAAACACCGTCACCAACGAACGCGGAAAGTTAGCTGGCTATAACACGGATGGCGTCGGGGCCTTGAACGCATTGAGGGAGGCAGGCGCAAACCCGAAGGAGCAAGCAGTTCTCCTGATCGGCGCGGGCGGCGCAGCCCGAGCCTTAGCTTACGCTTTGGGTGAGCAGGGTTCCGGGTTTACACTCATGAACCGTACACTCTCGAAAGCACGTCATTTAGTCAAACAGCTCAAGAAAGAATTCAACGTCAACGTCAAGCCTGCTCCGCTCTCAATCAACGGATTGCATAGCATGCTTGGTCAGGCGCAGATTATTGTCAATGCATCATCGATGGGTATGAACGGAAAATTCGATCTACCAATCAAACCTACTTGGCTTAGGCCGGAGCATTACGTGTTTGAATTGGTGTACAGGCCGTTGGAAACTAGGCTGCTGCAGTACGCTTCTCTTGCGGGAGCAAGAACGATCACCGGTCTAGATATGTTGGTGAACCAGGGCGCGTGTGCCTTCTCGCTTTGGACTGGGAGGAAGGCGCCGGTGGCGGAGATGCGTCAGGCGATTGTTGAGAGGTTGCCTTCGGTTGGAGTTGCCGCGAGCTGAGGCACTAAGCCATGGCGCAGTAACCATAGTCAACGCCATGGCCACGGGAAACGGTGCGGCGGCGGGAATTAAACTCTGGACCAAAGCCAGCGTCACTCTAACAGACAAGCCCGGCACGTACACCGGCCAAAACCATACCGACCGAGCCGAAAGCACACGGCTAATCGAAACCACCGCTCAGCACGTAATCAAAACATTTGGTTTCAGCAAACGGTTCGGCGCGGTCATCGAAACAGAATCCAACATTCCAATCGCTGTGGGCTTGAAGAGTAGTAGTGCGGCAAGCAACGCTGTGTCCCTCGCTTGCCTGAAAGCCCTGGGGAGAAAGACGAGCGACGTTGAGGTCGTTAAGCTCGGCGTTGCCGCAAGTCTACGCGCGGGAGTAACACTTACCGGTGCCTATGACGATGCTTGCGCCTGCTACTTCGGCGGAATCATCGTAACTGACAACAAGCACAGAAGGATCCTGAGGCGCTTCAAACCCAAAGACAGCCTCCGTGTGTTAATTCACGTTCCAAACCAGAAAAAATACACGCACGATGTCAACCCCACTACTTTCAGGACAATCAAATCCACAATCCAGGTTGCGCACAAGGAGGCCCTAAGAGGCAATTATTGGAATGCGCTCACCCTCAACGGTCTAGTCTACTCTACAGCCTTCGGCTATGAGACCGTTCGGGCGATTGATGCGCTAAGCGCCGGAGCCTTAGCAGCTGGCCTAACGGGGAAGGGACCAGCAGTCGTCGCCATCACGCCAGAACGCAAGGCAGAGAACGTTCGCTCAGCATGGCGTCACCTTAAGGGTCGAATTCTGGAAACAGAATTCAACTTCCAAAAAGCCACTGGAAGAGTGCGATAGCCTTGGATGTCACCATAACCCCCACCCAAACCATATCCGGCACCGTAACCGCGCCATCATCAAAAGCCCAAACCCACCGCGCCCTTTTCGCCGCCCTTCTCTCAAACGGCCGAACCACAATCCAAAATCCACTCTCATGCGACGACACGCAAGCTACCTCCAACTCCATAACTTCGCTCGGTGCCGCACTTGACATAACTAAGGATCGATGGGTAGTTAACGGGAGCGGAAAACCGCGGACCCCAACTCGCGCCATCGAGTGTGGAGAGTCAGGGGTCACCCTTCGTTTCACGGTTCCAATCGCCTCGCTAACAGGCGCTGAGGTCCAGTTGAACTGCGCCGAAGCCTTGACACGCAGACCTCTCGAACCGTTAATCGAATCGATGCGAGAACTTGGGATTGAGGTCGCCGCGAGCAGTAGTGGGGTTAGGGTACGCGGACGATCGCCGAAGGGGGGTAGTGTTCACATTCGTGGCGACGTCAGTTCCCAATTCATCTCAGGCCTACTCCTCGCAGGCCCACTCATGCCTAACGGCCTTGAGCTGAACCTAAGCTCCAAGCTCGAATCACGGGGCTATGTCTCATTAACCGTCAACGCAATGAATCATCACGGAATACGAGTCGAACCAAACAATACATTCACAAAACTCAGCATATCAGCGGGGCAGTCCTACAACCCAGCAACACACCTCATCCCCGGCGATTACTCATCCGCCGCTTTTCCAATAGTCGCAGCAGCCATCACAAACTCCAAAATACTAATCCGTGGTCTCGCTAAGGAAAGCAACGAGCCTGATTCAATCATCACGCAGATACTATCCAGGATGGGTATAGAAACTCGTTACGCGACAGAAGGCCTAATGGTGGAAGCTGGGAGTTTGAAGGCCGCTCGGGTGAATATTAGCGATTGTCCGGACTTGGGGCCCGTGATCGCGGTGTTGGGTTGTTACGCGGAAGGTGTGACTGAGGTGGTTGGTGCTGGAAGGTTGCGTTATAAGGAGTCAGATAGGTTCAATGCCATAACAACGGAGTTGAAAGCTCTGGGAGCCCAAGTCACCACAACAGAAGACCAGCTAACGATTCGAGGCTCTACATCCCTCAAGGGAGGTAGCGTTGATTCGCACGGTGACCATCGGATTGCGATGGCGCTTAGCGTTGCAGCCCTCCACGCAGAAAACCCCGTAACCATCCACAACGCAGAATGCATAAGCAAATCCTACCCAGCCTTCTTCAATGACTTACGTTCGCTTGGGGTGAGAGTAGTTGAGTGATAGTTCCTTCGGCAAAGCGTTTCGGGTTACGGTGTTTGGCGAGAGTCACGGCCCAGGCGTGGCAGCGGTGATTGATGGTTGCCCCGCCGGTCTTCCTCTAACCGTGGATGACATTAACAACGAATTAGCTCGACGCATACCTCCCGATCCCACAGTCACCTCCCCGCGGCGCGAGAAGGATGAAGTGCAGATTCTCTCAGGCCTCTACGAGGGATATACAACCGGTATCCCAATCGCAATGCTCTCCCTCAACAAAGACGTCCGCTCGCAGGATTACGAAAGACTCAAAACCGTCGCCCGGCCTGGACACGCCGACTACCCTGCCAGAATCAAGTACGGCGGATTCAACGACCTCCGCGGCGGAGGGCAAGCAAGTGGGCGGTTGACAACGCCGATTGTCATGGCCGGAGCAATCGCGAAGAAACTCCTAGCTACGATCAACATCCAAGTCTTCGCCCACACAATCCAAGTCTACGACATCAAAGTAGGCAATCAATTGTCAAGCGAACAAATCAAGGCTAATGCCTACAACAACTCTATTCGCTGCGCCGATCCAGACACTGCTGAAAAGATGCGGCAGGCAATCTTGAAGGCTAGGAGCGAAGGCGACAGTTTAGGGGGCGTAGTGGAATGCGTCGCCGAGGGGGTTCCGCCGGGAATCGGTGAACCCTTCTTCGACAGCCTAGACGCAGACCTAGCGAAGATTGCGTTCAGTATTCCGGCTGTGAAGGGTTTTGAGGTGGGCTTGGGCTTTCAAGCGTCAGCAGTCACCGGCTCCGTGAACAATGATCCCTACGCGGTAAAGGATGGGAGGGTGGTGGCCTTGACGAATAATGCTGGTGGAGTTCTTGGCGGCTTATCGAATGGCATGCCCATCGTCGTCCATGTAGCCTTCAAGCCCCCATCATCAATTCCAAAGGAGCAGAAGACAGTTAACCTGAAGGAAATGAAAGATACATTAGTGCAGGTTACGGGACGGCATGATCCCTGCATTGTCCCGAAAGCTGTTCCTGTGGTTGAGGCTGCGGTAGCGGTAGTTTTGGTGGATCATTGCCTGCGGTCCGGCGTAATCCCCAGAGTGATCGGAAAGAAAGCAACGTAAATCAACTAATTCAATTCCGCTGCATCAACAGCAGCATTGAACCGGTCATACGCCGACGCGAACATCTCATCCCTACGCACATAGCTCGCCCCACCCTTCAAATCATCAAGAAGGCTCTCGCGTTTCTTCCTAATCTCCGCCCTGATTCTGTTCACCTGTCCCGCATACGAATCCAACAACTCCAAAGCGTACTTATTGTCAGCTAGTATCGAGGCCTCGTTCCCCAAGCGTTCATGGTAGAGAGCCTCAGCGACCAAAAGCTGAAGCTTGAACGTTGTACCGCCCAGTGAGCGTACCTTCGAAGGGGAAATGCCAGTACGTCTCAAAGTGTCAACCAGGGCAAAATTGAGGAGGTGCGGTAAGGCGAGTGTAATCGCAACTATTCGATCATGCTGCGAAAGATCAGCTTTCACGATTCTCGCTCCTTTCCGCTTCAGCGTTGAAATGAAATCAACAGCAGCTTTGTTCTTGGGCGTCTGTTGGGCAACGATGATCGTCCTTCCCGCCAACCTCTTCGTTCCATGCCCAAACATGGGATGAATACTCAGCACAGCCGTACCTCGCCTCTTCAGCTGCGCCAAGATCTTCTTGAGCGGTTCTTTTACGGAGGAGATTTCGACGAGTAGTGTAGTTTTGGGAGTGTGGGATGCGATCTGTTTCAGCAAACGTTTGGTGGTTAGGGTTGGGGTGGCGAGTAGAATTAGTTGGCCGAGTTCCGATGCTTCCAATGCATTCTTTGCGAATTTGACCTTGTACTTTCGCGCGAGCTTTTTTGCGGCCGCCTTGTCACTATCGCAGATTACGACGCTGTACCCGTTTGATTTGAGGAAATTCGTGAACCAACTACCCATTCTTCCTGCAGCGCCGATCACGACGGCTACTGCCATTCATCGATCGCCTTTCCAATCGCCTTGATGGCGCTTGGAATCTGCGCTTCCGGGAGGGAGACGGCGAGCCGGAAGAAGGCAGGGTAGTCGCCGAAGGATTGGCCAGGGCTGATGCTTACATGGTGCTGCTCTAGGAGTTGTCGAGCGAACTTGGCGGAGTCGAAATTGGGTTTGTTCGCTTTGGGGAATACGTAGAATGCTCCCTCGGGTTTATGGAAGGAGACGTTGATCTTCTCTAACTCGTGGCAAGTAAGGTCCACTTTCCGCAAAATCGCATTCACTTGCCGCTGCGCGGACTTCTCAGACTTCTTAATCGCAACTAAAGCCGCGTTCTGAATGAACTCAGGAACACACGTCATAGCGGTTTGTATCACACGCCGAGTTCTAATCGCCCTCTCCTTCGAGGTAACCAAATAGGCGATTCTCCACCCCGTCAGGCTGAACTGTTTCGAGAAACTGTTGATGTAAACGAAATTATCATTACTCGTTTCGAGTATGCTAGGCGCCCGCGACCGAACATAGTTATCGTACACTTCGTCGGAAAGAATAAGCGTCTCATACTTTTCGGCGAGATCTACGATTTCTCTGAACTTCTTTTCCGGAATGACTTTGCCCGTAGGGTTACTTGGGCTATTTAGGACGAGGACTTTGGCACCTTTCTTGAGTTCTGACTCAAGAGCGGCGACGTCAATGTTCCAGTTTTCCTCGAACTTAGTATTCAATGCAACAGTTCGGCCGTTAACGAAACTCACGCACTCCTCGTACGCTGGCCAGGCAGGTTGCGGAATGACGACGCGTTCCAGTGAGGATACGAAGCTTGTTATCGTTCCGAATATTCCGAAGCGGGCTCCTGGCGTTACGAGAATTTGGTCAGCATCGATCTTTGTACCATGCCTCCTGTTCAAATCATCTGCCAAGGCCTCTCTCAGCATAGGCAGCCCAGCGGCTGGTCCATAGCCTACTATCTTCTTCTTCTGGAATGTTGAACTCAACGCTTTGATGGCATCGGGCGCCGCTGGGAAGTTGGGCTCACCAATTTCGAACCTAGTGACCTTCACACCACGCCCTGTCAACTTCTGGGTTAGCTCGAAGATTTCTTTCAACATTTGGTCCTTGGATTGGTGGGGTCGTGACTCATCCTCTACACGAACGGCTTCCTCGATAAGTAGCTCGCCCAAGCGTTTTGCGAAGAGTGTGCTGATTCCTAGCTCGCTAGCGTATTGTGAGAGGTTAAGCATCGTGGCGTCTTCAGCGTCAAGGTTTATGGTGGGCAAACCTTGGTTCTTCTTGACGTGGGCAACTTTTCCTGCGAGGCTCAAGCGTTCTTTGATTAGGCAGAGTAATTGCTTGTCTGTCTGCCTGATTTTCGACCTATACTCTTCGAGTGAGGCCAACATGCATACCACTGCAGCGTGAGAATTTCGAACAGGTACTTACCGCACTCATTAAAGGATAATCGTTCAATTAGATGGTTGCTTCTGAGACGTGCGTTGTAGGTCAGGCGTCGAAGTATCCAATCTCACGTCCTGAAATAGACAATCGAACATAACCAAACTCAATCGCTCGCGCATCACTGAATTCCTTGCAGTAAACCCTTACTGCAGCATCTTCAATGCCTTGGAAAATTCCTATTTGGATCAAGTAGCCGTTCTCCCCGAGGAAACCTACGATCAAGTCTCGCAATTCCCGAGCCCTCGGTCCTAGTGGAGTAGGAAATCCGGTTGGGATTGAGAGACTCATGTCTTCAAGCGAAATACTTCTAACTCTTCCGGCACCCAAAAACCGAAGGAAGCCAGCAGCCCGTATATCTCGCCTGTTGCTTCTCGATCGTGCCAACACTTGTTTAGCCGTAGAAATTCGCATCGAGTTTGCGCGTGATGAGGAAAGAATTGGGTGCAACTCGTTCCCTCTTTCAAGCCCAAGCACTAGGTCGGGCTTGAGAGACGCGATCAGACCGGTTTTGTAGAAAATTGCTTCAGGCTCAAGCACCCAACCATCTGTGTTAACAATTGTCAATGCATTCTCTGAGTTAGTTGAAAGTCTCTGAATACCGTTGATGAGTTTGGATTCGACTCGGTTTGGGCTGGTATGACCAATGAATAGTAGCGAGGCAAGAGTGAGGTCGCTGAGAGAAGTGATGAACTTGCTTGGAGTCGCGCTCCCTATCGTGGTCGGGGGTCCTAAGTCTGATTGCCCAATGTCCGCATCTACGACCCGCACGTTGACGCCGCGTTCGATAAGTGAGTTTACCAAGTAAACGCACAATGTGCTCTTTCCAACATCCGTATCCCCAATCACCATCACCCTTCCCTCTTTCATGTCAAGCAGCGCTTCGGTCGCCTCGTTCCATGAAGAGGGAATCGTGCTACCTTCGATCTCGAGCAAGCCTCCTGTTTTCTTAAAGACGGCGTCAAGAACCGTGTCGGATTTTGCTTCTACTGGGAGTTGTTTCTGGTTTGGCACGGCTATCCTTTGGTTCGGTTGAATGGGGGACGCTAGGATTGATGCTTCTCCGTCGAGGAGTCGAATTGAGGCTGGTCCACGAACCAGCAGTGTATTACTGGCAGCAAGCAGATAGCGCAAGTTGATCATCAGCAAAGGAGTTGGAGGAGTTCTTTTTCACGTGTAGAATCAGTGAATAGCTAAATATGCTATCCTTTCTCATTCGAGGGTCGAGGCTTTTCGTCCCATGAGCACCGATGTCAAAGTCCCTGAAGGTCTCTACTACACTAAGGAACATGAATGGTTGAAGGTGGAAGGCGGGAAATGCCGAGTAGGCGTAACGGATTATGCCCAGCAATCACTTCACGAAATCGTCTATGTTGAGCTACCCAACATTGGACAAACGGTAAAGCAGAGCGCAACGATCGGAACCGTCGAGTCCGTCAAAGCGGTTTCCGAACTCAACTCACCAGTTTCCGGCGAAATATTAGAGAGGAACGAACAATTAGCCCAGTCACCGGAACTCGTCAACAAAGAACCGTACGACGCCGGGTGGATTGTGATAGTTAAGCCTTCACACCTTGACGACGAGTTGAAAGCCCTGCTTAACCCTGACGGTTACAGGGATTTTGTTGAGGAAGTTACCAAGAAGAAGTGAAGACTCCACAGGCATGGTGGATAATTCTCTCATCGATCATGCATTAATTTAAAAATGGGTTGTATGGGAGTACGGAGGCTGAACCCTGCATGGACCCATTGCCAAATTCCAGTTTGGAAGAAAGGCTGAAACAGTCGCAGGCTTTTCGGCGACTTGCGTTACGCAAGCTTCAGTTAAGAAGACTGCAAGAGGGTAACGAACAAAGAGACGTTTACTCAACCATCGCATCAGAATTTCTAGGCCTCCCCTCGCTCGATAACGTGGACCGTCTCTCAACGGTTTACGGCTACTCTCGGGTCCGTAGGGCCATCAGCCTCTTGGACAACTTAGTGTTCGAGGAATTCTTCTACGGGAAACTATACCTCTATCCCCTCTGGATCAAACAGTTCGCTCGCCTACTGGACGCAGCTAGGCCTCGGGCGATTGTAAAAGAATTAATGTCCAGCCAAGAATAAGCCCAGACGACTTCCGACGGGCCTAATGTGGACCGCAAGGTCCAATGGGCTCCACCTACGCGAATTACCGAAGGGGCTAGTTTACGATTTGTCTACCACTATCCAAGGCAGGATTCCATTAGGTCCCCCAAGTCTAGACTGCTTGCTCAATGGAGGTCTTTGCCGCGGGGAGATTACACTAGTCTATGGGGAGGCTAATACCGGGAAGACTACGACCGTAATCCAAGTCGCCAATGCAACTGCAAGAACCGGCTTGAAGACGATCTACATCGACTGCGACCATTCATTTACGCAGCAGAGATTCAACCAGATCGCAGGCAATGAATCGAAGCAAATAAGCGAACTCATCAACCTCTTTCTGCCCGAAACATTCTCCGAACAGCGAACAATAATAGAGTCACTGGAAAACTACGTAACGCCAAGCCTTGGCGTTATCGTCGTCGACTCAATGTCCTCCCTTTACCGAGCCTCGTTCTCTGACACAGCCAGCATCTTCAGCCTAAACCGAGACTTGAGTAGGCAATTGGCCTACTTGAGCGAGTTAACCGCATCACACAAAATCGCTTGCGTAGTCACCAGTCAAGTTCACGCCAGGCTCAAGCCCCCAGCGGCAGACATCGAACCCGTAGCCCGCCGTACCATACTCCATTTCCCAAGAACCATCCTACGCCTCAAGAATACGCCCAAGCCAAGCGTCAAAGAGTTCATCCTCGAAAGGGCTGACGGAGTTGACGTCGGTAGGAGAAGTTGTCTAGTGAGGTTGAGTGACGCTGGCCTAGTTGAGGTTGGGAACTAGTTCTTATTTCCGCGAATCAAACTCAAGGCCGACGCGGGTAAGTGAAACTGTTGTGGCCGTCCGTACAAGATTGGCTCTCAGCACTTACGCTAATTCTGCCCGCTTATTGCACGAACGGTGCCCCCGTCCTATTTGGGGGAGGTAAACAGATTGATTTTGGTAGAACGTTCGTGGATGGAAAGAGGATTTTTGGCAGCCACAAGACCTTTCGAGGGTTGTTCGGCGGGATTGCGGTCGGTGTCGTTGTTGGTTTGGCCGAATCATACGTATTCTCCATGAATCTACTACTCATAGCCGTTGCTGCATCTGTAGGAGCCTTGCTTGGAGACTTGGCCGGTGCATTTCTCAAGCGAAGGTTGGGAATTGTTCCAGGCGGGGTCCTACCAGTCGTTGATCAGCTGGATTTCGTTGTTGGCGCAATACTCTTGGTTTCAGTGTTCTCGCATGTCAGCCTTGCAGTAGTTCTGATAATGGTACTCGTTACGCCACCAATCCATTTACTGACAAATGTTGGAGCATACGTTCTTCGATTGAAGACGCATCCTTGGTAGGAAGCCGCGCGAACTGCGGCTACCCGCCAATCTTAGCGTTGATGAGTGAAGTAGAGTAGAAGACCACTAGCAGGGTCGTCAAGGTTCCTAGGATTAGTAGTAGGTAGGCGTTTCGGGGCCTGTAGGCGTACCTAGTGCTACGTAGGAGCATGTACAATCCTGCGATGCCTAGAAAGTAGAGAAAGGCCGCGATCAAGCTCTCATTCAATGTCTGCTGTCCAAGAGTTCCTTTGATCAATACTGAGTATCCACTTGATGTTGGCAGTAATGAGATTGGGTGTTCAAGAATATCATAAACTCCACCAGCCAGCACGAATCCTACAAATGCGAGAACTATAATGATTAGCACAGTTGTAGAGGGCTTAATTCTTCTAGCGGTGGGTGCCCTGGTGGATCTCATTGTATAGCCGACGTTGCCGAAAAAGCGTTGTAGTCTCCACGGCAGCTTGCGCATCTTGATGCGAAGTCCTTCTAACATTTCGTCTTACACTCTGTCGTGACAATCACCAAGAGGCTAAAATATGTTGCTTTGCTCTTTCATTCTCTCACTAGTGAGTCTTGATTATGCCACAGAAGATTTTCTGCACCGAGTGCGGTTCCATCCTCTACCACGGCCTCGAGTTGGAGACTCCGCTTGAAATCATTCAGAGGCACAACGGTATCTGCCCTCAATGCAAGAGGAAACTCGACTTCGCAACCGAGAAACTCAAAATCATCCCATATGAGGAACCGGCGAATTAAAGCCAGAACACTTGTTTTCGCTTTCTAGGGACGAAGTTGACGTGAAGTAACATGCCCCAGGTCGTACAAATCCAGGAGTACCACGAGAAGAACGGCAATTTGGCGGATTACGCCGGGTTCAACCTGCCGCTGTGGTTCAAAGGAATAATTCCCGAAGCGTTAGCGGTTAGAAACACTGTGGGAATTTTCGATGTAAGCCATATGGGAAGGGTGCTGGTTCGAGGTCGCGACTCACTGAAACTATTGGACAGCGTGACAACGAACAACGTAGCCGCCCTAGGCAACGGCATGGGACAATATTCGCTCTTCTGTAACCTCGAAGGTGGTATCAAAGATGATCTCCTTGTTTTCAAACTTCATCCGGAAGAGTACTTGCTAGTTTACAACGCCGGGAACCGCTCCAAAGACTACGATTGGATAACTACCCACGCTAAGGGACTTAGCTTAGAAATAATGGACGTATCTGACCAAGTTGCAATGTTTGCCCTTCAAGGGCCAAAGGCAGTAGCCCTATTCCAAAAGGTGAGCGGCAACCAAGTTTCTTCAATCCCCAGATTCGGTTGCGCTGAGACCCAAATTGCAGGCGCGAAGGTACTGGCGACGAGGACTGGTTACACGGGAGAGGACGGTTTCGAGATATTGGTGTGGGACGCGCCAATCGGTGATCCGCGAAACGCTTGGACGGTCTGGAATGAACTCCTCAATGCTGGAAACCAATTCTCAATCGAGCCCTGCGGTCTGGGCGCAAGGGATCTTCTAAGATTAGAAGCTGGACTATGTCTCTACGGAACAGACATGGACGAGAACACAAACCCACTCGAGGCGAGACTAGGCTTCGTTGTCAAATTTGATAAAGATTTCATCGGCAAGGATAAACTCGAAGAAATTAAGGCCAAGGGAACACCCAGACTACGTATCGGCCTTGTAACAGAGAAGAGAGTGATACCGAGACATGGTTTCACAATATCCCAGAATGCGAAAGAGTCAGGATCTGTTACCAGCGGTACATTATCGCCACTCCTCAATACCGGCGTTGCCCTAGGTTACGTTAAGCGAGAAGATGCAGTAGAAGGAAGGAAAGTTAACCTTCAAGTTAGAGGAAGGCTGGAAGCGGCAACCATCGTGAAACCACCGTTTTACAATGCTGCTGCGTATGGGTATGCAAGAAAGGCGAGTTAGCGATCATTCAGCATCCTACTTGCGGTTAAGTATTGATCGAAGCCGCGGAAATCGTTGCCGTTTTTCTTCTCTCGAATCGCTAGGTTGCGAGGTTGGAGGATTCTCAGTAAAGCTAGGTTCGTCCTCAGTCATCGCAGATGTTGGCTCGAGCACGTTGACAATCGGGTTCCACTTCATCCCTTTCAAGGTGGGCACCGTGCCTCCACATTCTAAGCATTGGCTTACACCATCTGGATTTGGAGTTCCGCAAGAAGAGCAATACACGGGGCTGAGGATTGCACCACAGGCTATGCAATATCTCCCCTCAGTAGTGTTCGGTTTCTTGCAAGACGGGCAAATGAGGAAGGCGTCCGGCAATCCTCTGCTCACCACGATGCAATTCACCTAGGTCCTTCTCACAAGCCTTTCGGAGCTCATTGTCGAATCGTACAGGAATGTTCACTTCGTGGGATCTGCGGTTAAGCATCAGGGATTGGAAGAATTCGGAAATCGCTCACTCAACGGTTAAAGTCGGTTTTTTACGTGATTCGTCTATCGATTGGGGTTCATCAACCTTTTATAACAGCGTCAAAGCCTAGAATCGAAAATCTCAGGTGTCCAAATGTCAGCTACCGGCCGAGCCCTTCGGAAGCTGAAAAGCTCCTTAGGTAAATACGTTAACCGCGAAGCGTTGGCCGGACGTGTCGAGGGCACTAGAAAGGCGTTTTCCGAAGTATCACGAGGCACAGTCATTCAGGCAATCGTGCTCGGCCTTATCGTAATTATCGCGTTTGCGGTACGAATGATGCCGATTCGCTGGGGATATTACATAAACGAATTTGACCCCTACCTTCAATGGCGAATGGCTCAGTTCACAGTGGATCATGGTTTCTTGGCTTGGTTCAAATGGCATGACACGATGAGTTGGTATCCCTACGGCGCTGACATGCCGACGTGGAATTTGTATGGAGAAGCGTTCGTTGTCGCTGCAATCTATATGATGGTTCACTTCGTCGGAGCGAACGTATCTGTTTTTGATCTGGTTATGTGGTTCCCAGTATTTGCTGGAACTATCACCGTCCTAATCTCATACTTCCTCGGTAAGGATCTTTGGGGCAAGGGTGCCGGGTTACTGACCGCCCTATTCCTAGCCTTGAACCCGAGCAGCATTGGCAGGACCCAATTAGGTTTCTTACGCCACGAACCGCTCGGAATTCTCCTTATGCTAGTGATTTTCGTGGCCTTTAGAAGGTCGCAAGTCGAAAGTTATTCGACGCAAAAGAGTGTCGCTTACGCGACCGTAGCAGGCTTTTCACTTTTCTATCTCGCTGCTGAATGGGCTGGCTCTCTCTTCCCACTAGACTTAATCGTCCTTTATACCATCGTTCTGGTTGTAATCGGGCGGTACTCAAGAAGACTATTCCTCAGCTACTCGATCTCAATGGGAATCTTTCTGTTATTGACCCCGTTCCTTGTTCCGAAACTAGGTTTCGGATCACTGACGGATCTCGATTGGCTAGCGATTCCAGTTGGGGAAGTGCTTCTCTTGGCTCGTGAGGCTTCCTCATACATTGAAGCTAGGAAGCTGCAATTAGCCACTCTGACAGGCTTCGTCGTAGCTGCAATAGCAGTAGTCGCCGTTCTATCTCACTTCAACTTAGTCTCAATACCATACGGCAAATTCTACGCCGTGATCAACCCATTCGTACGTGGAAACGTCCCGATAATTCAAAGCGTCGCCGAACACCAACCCGCTACTTGGGGCTCGTTCTTCTACGAGTTTGGAACCATCACGTTCCTAGTTCTATTCGGTTTGGTGTTTACCATTCAGAGGGGAAGAAATGATGACATCTTTCTGCTTCTGTGGGCAATTACGGGAGTTTACTTCGCAGCCTCTTTTGTTCGCCTTACGTTGCTTCTTGCGCCTGCTTTCTGCATATTGGGCGCAATCGGAACTGTTGAGTTAGGTAAACCTGCGGTTGACATCGTTCGTGAGGCAGTCATTTACCCGAAGCGAAAGACTAAGGTTATCTCAAGGATAGGCCGGGAATTTGGTGTCGCCATCTTCCTCATCCTCCTCATAGCTATCATTCCTACCTTCTGGACGGCTGTTCGAGGCTCATATCAGCCAGCTACGATTGTTACCTCAAGCATTCCTACCGCGCCGGCTGCAGGAGACGAGTTGAAGTACCAAGACTGGCTTGAAGCATTGTCGTGGATGCGACTGAATACTCCTTCGGACGCAACGATCTTTGCGTGGTGGGATTACGGTTACTGGATAACGGCGCTTGGGGATCGAAGAACGTTAGCCGATAATGGCACACAGAATTCGACGCAGATCGGAATGATCGCCCAGACCTTTCTGGACAACATTACCATGGCTCTGCCGAACCTCGTGCGTTACAATGTCTCGTACGTTGCAATATTCATCACACCCTCCAGCAGCAGCTCAGGAGGCACTCAATGGCAAGGATTCGGGGAGGACGGGAAATGGTATTGGATGGCCCGGATTGGCAACAATACTGTATGGAACGGCGACTACCAGGTTCAATTTATGCAGGGCGCAACCGATCAGCAGACCGGGACAAGCGACTACACGCGCCTTGTAAAAGGTCCAACTGGGAAGATTGTTGACAACACCACTATTACTTCAAGCGGTCAGTTAAATGATCAATCAATGCTCGGCTACATGATGGCGAAGACCACGACGGATCCTACGATGACTGCATCCCCCTATCTAACCCAAGTCTTCCAATCCACCAACCACTTCGTCTACCTCTTCCAAGTAAGGGCACTGAAAGCAAGCCAGATTACCCTCGGACGATTCATAACACCAATCAACTACGGAGGCAAGGTGGAACTGCGAGGAAACCTCACTGATCCGCAAGGAAACCCAATAGCATTCGCCAACCCGCAGGTTGTTTTGGAATCATCAACCGACAGCGGCCAATCTTGGCAACAAATAGACACCGTAACCGCAGCTCCAGATGGGATTTTCAACGATACGTGGATTCCGCACGCCGGAAGTTACTTGGTTCGTGCACACTACCTAGGCGCTACAGGTCCCTATGGAGAGAGCACAAGTACACCCCTGACGCTTGACGTACATAGGGTGAATTCGACGTTGTCAATCTCAACGTCGCCCGCATCGTTCACGGTCGGACAAAACATCTCGATATCGATTACAATGTCACCGTTCGTTCAGGGAGCGAACGTAACCTTCGCTTACACATTCGATAATAAGACCTACACGCCCTTCCAATCGATAACCATGACTTCGCCGACAATGACCTTCTACTGGAAGGCCGATACGCCGGGCACATACCAGATCGTCGCCAACTGGCCAGGGAACCAAGACTACAACGCCGTCACCACATACCTCACCGTCCATCATTAGACCTCAAGCCTGCAGGCAAGTGCCTGCACAACTTTGAGTCTTACGAATTGGTTGGTTGACGAAGTTTAGCGTACTTGTCGTGTGGTGAAAACTTGGTTGGCTGAGGACTTATCGTACGTTCTCCGCACTTTGGACAGGTTTCTTTCATCGTGTAGGTCTTGCAGTTAGGGCATTTTCTCAGTAGCCATTTCAACCAAGTCTACGTCCTTCGCCGCCCAAGTCTTTGATGGCACTGAGCGCCTCATCAATAGCTAAGTTCAAGGTAGCCTGAGCATCCGTAATCTCCTTGCTTCTTACCTCTAACCTGTACTTAGGGGATCCAATCGTGTATACTTTGATCGTGGTTCCTCGTGATTTCTTAACCTTCTTTGCTCCATGTAAAACTTGACGAATCGCTTCAATGCCATCAGTCTTGGTGCAGGTCAGCTCAACCGTGCCTGTGACCCTAGCTTTCTCAAGCTTTATTTTGCTTCGGGCAACTTCAGTTAGTGCCTTCGCCCATTCCTCACTAATTCCGAGCTTCGTAAACGTCTCTTCTCCCTCATCCGCGGCATCTTCGAAGCCGTCGAATGGGTTGTCGAATTTCTCGGATACGATGGTCCTGATCTTGTTTACTTCTTCGTCTCCGATCTGTAATCGCTCGGCCGCGCCTTTAATGATCGAGTCAGCCTTCTTGACCTTCTTCCATTCTAGCATTTTGTCGGATTTTTCTCGGCCCGTTACTCGGCGTAGGGAAAGGTCTACTTGGGATCGCTGTGTGCTGACTCGTAGGACCTTGAGAACAAGTTTCTGTCCCTCCCGGACGTGAACTCTTATGTTCTTCACGTACGTGCTCGCGATTTCCGAGATGTGAATTAGCCCTTCGACGCCCTCGTATTCGTCGAGTTTAACGTAAGCTCCGTAATCAACGACCCTGGTTACACTAGCTACTACTAGGTCGCCGACTTCCGGGTACTCGACTGGGGTAGACACTTTGGCGATTCCCCTTAGCCGAGCATTTGAACGACTTCGGATTTGAGCTCCGCTTTTCCACCAGTCGGATTCGCTAATATCTCATCGCAGACTGAACAGTGAGGAGCGAGTGACGGCCGGTCAAAAACAACTTGTTCATTTGCACATTTGGGGCATTTCACCCGAATGAAAGTGCTCTGCGGTTTCGGAATTAACTCGCCCTTAACCATGATTCATTCACTTGGAGTAGAACCTAAGGGAGATGGAAACATTCAACATAAGGATTACGCCTGCCGACGCTAGTTACACGTGCGTCACGGCCGTAAAATCACGCTGATTACTCTAGGTTATCTCAAATTTCCGTAGCCGTATACCGAACCGGTACAATGCCGTGTCGCAGGTTCTGCATGTAAGCCTCACTAATTGTTTCTTGGTGGTTTTTGCCGTTCTCTTTAGTTTGGGGAATTTCTGTCCGCCGTATCCATGCTCGTCACGTTCGTGGCGCCTGTTACCAATAGCCATCGCCCTATCCTTCCCCTTCTTGTAAAGGGAAACCTGATGATCAGTATGGGATTTGCATTTGGGGCAGTAGGTTCGCATCTCTTTCGGAGCTTTCATACTGATCAGCTTGAATTTTCGCTACAAGGCTCTGCGCGTTCTATTTATTGTTGATGGAACCGTCACAGCTTCCTTGGGGGAGCTTGGGGCATGTTCTTTACTTCGATCATTTTCGCTGCCCCCTGTTTCATGAGAGCTTCAGCGTTCTGACTCGGGATCGAGCCTACATCTTCCTTTTTGTAAGGACCATATATCCTCAGATCAGTACCGACAATCTCCGGAATGTCTTCCAGGAATCGGACGATCGACAATGTAACTCTATCTTGTTCTGCTGGAACAGCCTTAGTCTCAGGCGAGGTGTCTGTCGGCTTCAAAGATTCGTTCAGGTTTTTCACCAGTTTTTTTTCGTCTTCTGTCAGTGCTTCTGTGTTGATTTCGATTCCATCTCTTGCCGCTGTTATGATTTTTCTGGTTCTAGCTTCCTTGAGTTCCTGAAAGAGGCGATTTGCTACCTCTTTTTCTCTTTGGTTGAGTTGGCTTTGCAAGGTTGGGGAGTCGGATGACTGCGTGCCGTCGAGTCCTCTGAGGTAGTTTTCAGTTCGTCGGTAGAAGTCTTGCGGCAAGGGTTGCGGGAGAGTGAAGGTTTTCTCGTTTTTCCATGCTTTGTAAAGGTCTACGTACAAGCTTAGAACACCGGGTATGCGACACCTTTTGCTATTAGCAGCATCGCTGCTGCCAGTGGCAATTGAACTTTCTCGTCAACAAATGGACCGAAGGTTTGATTCCGTATTCTCATTTGCGGGGCTTCAGTTACCAGGACGTTCTGGGTTCCCTCAAATACTGCAGGTTGATCAAATGGGTCGAATTCTTCGAGGCCTTCTAACTCCACCGAGGATGCTTTGAGCCCAGTCTTCCCGTTCAAGGTCCCAGGCATTCGAATCAGTCTGTGGATGTCGGTAGTGACGACGGTGTCTATCTTTGCTGGCAGGGCTACGAGGCTCATGGCTTTGTCGAGAATGTTTCTCCAAGCTTCCTCATTTATTCGCCACTTATCTTGGAAGGAGCTCCAGAGCATTTTCTTCGACCACTCCTCCTTGATTCTCTCGCGTTCGCTTATAATCTGGGCTGCAGCTCCTTTCGTGAAACCTAATTCTACGAGTCGGTTCTGTTGCCACTCTGTTAAAATCTGGTAGACACCTTTTGCCAGTCTTCCTCTCCAGCCTGGGTCGGTTAATTCCGGTCCGACGATTATCGAGTGTTTGTTGTCAAATAGATCCTGGTATAGGCCTTGTTCTGCGGGGTCTAGGCCCAGGGCCATAACATAGTCTACTATCTCCTTTCGTTGTACGTCGTCGAGCGTTTTCAATGTGTCAGAAACTACGTGCAGGTGGTAACCTCTATGACCTGAAAAGAAGAGGTGCATTTCGTTGGATTTGATACCGAAATCCTGTGATAGAAACTCCCTCAGTTTGAAAACTTCTTCCTTGGCGGCGATTAGGCATTGGTCGCATAGCCAGGCCTTCTCCTCTAGTTTCTCAAAGCCGCACTTGGGGCATTTGGCTGGTTTTGTTCCTCGTCTAGTTTCTTTACAATTAGTGCAAACCCACATGTCATGTGTTTCCTTGCACGGAGTGTCAATATGGTCGGCGTCAACGTCAAAAACCACGTCGGACCCTAACCATCCCTTCTGTTCCATCTCTAAGTCGGGACGTTCGTAGTATGCAGTCGAGTAGTAGACGTCCGAAGGAATCAGGGATAGTAGAGAGTTGTTGAATAGGCTGAAATCCTGGAACGCTTTGTGCCTTACCATCACTCGTTCCTTAAACAGCAGAAACCCAAACTCGCGTTCCTTCATTGCGATGGGAGGTTTGAGGGATGCTGCGTTGGCCTTGTAGTATTCCTGGAATTTTCGCTTCAAGAATTCGAACCGTTGATTTTGAGCGTTCGTCTGCAAAACATCCCTCACCACCCACTCTTCGTTAACAGTCGATCATTATTTTCAGCACGATTGTGCGGATATATCTTTGCGTCGCTCAGTTCATAAGTCTGTGCGGGAAATCCATCGTTCCTGCGAGCGTATTCTTATGAGCGAAGGGTTTGTTAACGTTGGCCGAATTGCCGATTTCCCTGATGGTTCACTGAAGAAGATTGTTACGGGTGGGGAGGAGGTGTTGATTGCATGCCAGGGTGGCAAATTGTACGCGATCTCGAACAGTTGCACCCACCGTGGCGGACCATTAAATGAGGGTGAGCTTGAGGATGGGAAAGTTGTATGCCCTTGGCATGGAGAACAATTTGACATTGCTAGCGGGAAAGTAGTCAGCCCTCCGCCAATGAAAGACGCAGCATGTTACGAAGTCAGAGTTGACGGTACTAACGTGCTTCTAAAGAAAAAATAATAGAAAGCTCCTAACTGAGCTTCTTTCTCGCTATGGCCATAGCTAAGAGCGAAAGCACTACTGCACCAATAATTATGGCAACCAACCTTTCGTCTGTAAATGTCAACACGTAGACCGGTGCTACCGTCTTTGGCCCATCTATCACAACCGTGCTCGGAATTGTTGAACTGTTACTATTGACCCAATATGCGAGAGTATACTGAGCCCCAAGAAAACCAAGCGGTCCAGGTACCGCGACGCGTTCTGGTGCCGTCAAGGTCACGGTGCTGTTCACCTCGTGCCAACCCCCACCAGAGGTCGGACCGTACGCGGAATTGATAGTGAGCAAATAGTCGATGCTGTAGTTCAACGCCCTCAACGAGTTACCTTTGACGCTAAACCCATTCATGTCAAGATCGTATTTCGTGTTTTGCGTCCCTTGTGTGGATTGTACTGGGGTGACGAATATGGTTGATCGTTTAGGAAAGTAGTATGAGAACCAACCGTCGTTGGCTAGCGTGAATGTCGCGTTAGTTGCGCTGAGGAACCTTTGCGTGGTATTTGCCGCAAGCGGAAGTGCCGTTTCCGGAGCGAACACCGTCAATCTGTAGAATCCAGTGGCGGTTCTAGCGTCGAGTTTTCCAAATCCCCAGGTCGCGGAGCCCTCAACTAGGAGACCTGTATTGGCGTCGAGCCTGGCGGTCTGCCGGAGTATTGCCGGAACATCCGTTGCAATCAAGCTCGGATCGTATTGGAGCATTAGTGCGATAACGCCAGTCACATGGGGTGCAGCCATGCTCGTTCCAGCCAGAACCCTGTGATATCTGTCAGGATCGCTCGAAGAGGAAGGAATAACGCTTGACCTGTCGGAAACAATGTCTGCCCCGGGTGCGACGATATCCGGCTTTACCTGTCCATCCCTCGTTGGGCCCAACGAGCTGAACGAAGCAAAGGTTCCAACCGTCCCGCCTGACCCATACGTCTGTCCATCCAACCCTTTCCAAGATGTCTTGGTAACGTATGCTCCGACTGTTACAACATTCTTTGCTGTACCTGGAATACCAATTGTATCGTGTGAGTCAATTTTGTAGCCGTCTCCTGGGAGGAAGTATGAGCCGGGAAATGTGCAGGTCGAAGAGTCTGTCCACGCATCCCATGTCCCCTGTGAGTTAATTTGTTTGCCAGTTAAGCGAATGGTCCATCCGTTTGACGGAAGAATGTCTGTTGAATTCACCTCGATGTATAGCTCATTTCCATGGCTGAAATAGCCCGTCGTTGCATTGATCTCACCGAACTTAGCCATTCGCCAGCTCTTCGAAGATTCTACCGGGTAGGTATTACCGTCGGGCGCGGTCAACGAGGCATCAATCTGGTCCCGCGTTGAATACCAAATGTCGACTGCTACGTCAACCGTTGTCTGCCTGAGTTGAAGTCCTAAGGACTCTGTTTGTCCTTGGGTTAGTGTTCCCTTTACGTGATCTTGATCTTCAGCGCTGTTGCCCGCGGCTACGACAATTGGTGTGCCAGCTTTCACGAATACGTCAAGGGCGCGTTCGAACGGGTCAGTGCCATCGTGTGCTCCAATGTTTCCACCAAGACTAAGGTTCACAACTGCACGCATCTTGAGTTGAGCTGCTTTGCTGACTATGTAATTGATGCCATCCAGAATCTGTGCTGTGTTGAAGGTCCAACTCGCATTATCGCAAACAGGACCACCGCTCTTTACGAAAATAATTCGAGCTGCAGGCGCCACGCCTGTGTAATTGCCAGTCGCCATGCCGGAACTAGTTGCGATTCCAGCCACATGTGTGCCATGCCCAAAAGTATCAACTTCCGGACATGTTCTAGCTTCTACGTCGCTTGAAGTGCACTCATAGCCATAACCGAATCCCTTCGGTGTATGACCGGAGACGGTTTGATCCCAGACGTAGAGGATCTTGGTGCTACCGTTCGGGAAGGAAAAGTCGGGATGAGTCGTGTCGATTCCAGTATCAACAAACCCGACAATCACCCCAGCGCCAGTTACGTTTCTACCCGCTTGGTCCTTCACGTAGTTCCAAACCTCTGGAGCACCAATGTCGGGAACGCTCTTGTCGAGTTGAACGCTTAGAGGGTAGGACTTCTCAATTTCCACAAGAAACAGTAGACTCGACATTTCAGATAAGTGGGATGTCTCAGTGTGAACGACTGCAACAGGTCCTGCAACCGTGGTAACCGCCCCATACTCACCCAATTGCTCAATTTCTGGTTGCGTAAAGGGCGATGAGCTTTCAACCAGAACAGAGATCTCGCCATCGCGGGAGAATCCGCCCTGAAGAATGACCGGTGCTCGGTCGGGTGGGGGCATTGAGAGAAACGGGGTAATGAATGCCAAGAGCAATGTGGAAGCGACGATGATGAGCTTTGATAAAGCCACACTCAATTCCTCTGCTTTCGAGGCGGTTCGCGATAGTTACGGTACCTCTCTTGGCGGAGTAGGAATCTGGCTTTTCTTCTGTAGTAGGTCAGGGGGTGTGTTATTGTGGCGCATAATTCGTCTGGGTTCACGCATACGCCGTGGGTTCGCATGGTGGCGCAGTTGGGGGCTGTGTATTGTCTTCTTGACCCGCGTTTCCCGGCAATATGCTCAACCTGGTATCGTGCTATTTGCTCGTCAAAATCGGTAAATGCCTTGAACATTTTGAGAAGCTCCTCCTCATTTGTACCGATGTTTAACAGGAATGCGGCCATCGCAAACCTGCCCATGTGCGATATGTGTTTGCTTGTTTGGAGGAGGCTGAGTAGGTTCCTCATGCAGGGCGGCATCGCAGAGGCCATCGCGGCGTGCGGCATCTCGTCGCTGGCCAATCGCTGAGATCGTGCCTTCAACATTGACCTCAATGGCTCAACACGTTGCTCAAGCTCAGTTGGCAGAGTTAGGTTCAGGTCGACAGTTTTCTCTAAAACCCTGGCCTGAACCTCCTCCTCGAGAAGCCTAGCAAAATCCTCACGGGGCAACAGAACGTACCCCCCAGAGAGAACACGGTTGACAAGCTTCCACCGCAAGTCATGGATTCTAGCAGAATTTTGCACATAGAATTTGAAATAAAGCGCAAGCTCGAAATGCGTCTCTCCAACATTTTGCTCGCCGAGTTTGGCATCCCACCCAAAGGATCCTGTAGCTATCTGCAACAGTTTGTCTGGCGCTTCATCGCGAAGAAGCTCATACGCCCTCTTCGCTTCCGCGAGCGCGTACCGCCGCCGAGTTCTGTCATCGCCTACTGCGCTGATTACCATGAGGGAAGTAGGATAGGCGAGGATGTCTACGTCCTCCTGCGTAAGCTCCGATGAGATCTTGCCAGTAAACACCCCCTGCTTGACTCGTTCCATTGCACGCTCAAGAATAGGTAGTAGCTCAGGGCGGGTCAACTCTACCGGGTCTATGTTACGAGACCGTACGAATTCAGATGCCTCGACTGTGAAGGGGAATTTCGCTAAGTCGAGTTTGGTCAATAGCGCCTGCATGCTAGCTCCCCGTCTGCACGAGCACAGAAGGATTGGGGAGCACGATTGCTGGCGTTGATGCTTCTACTCCGCCTCTATTCTTGGCGCTAAATAGTACAGTAGTTTGCCCTGTTGAGGCATCTCATACTCCAACTTAACGGGCATATTCGTAGAAAATTCCAGCGTAACCAGTTCAGCAGCCGCCGATCCGGCCTTCGATATTTCTCCAAGATAGTTCAGGTTGAAGGTCGCCTTGCACGGTTCCTTAACGTCAAGTTCAAGCAAAACATCACTTCCCTTCTCTAACTCGATTTTGGCACCACTCAGTTCGGTAACTGCTTCAGCCGTGAATTTCTCCGGACTGGTTTCGAACCTTACGTTGTCGCTGACAGTTTGAATCTGATCAATTATGTCTTTGAAACTGGAGCTAATCATCTTGATTCTGGTGTTAAAAGCGATCTTCGGCGTAGGTACCTCTTCATCCCCCGGATCGAGAGTGGGAAGCGTGAAGGTGGTTCTCCACTTCCCTTTGATTATCATGCTCAGCTTCCGAGTAGTATCGTCATAAGACATTTCCAATGGTTCTTGTCCCGCACCCCTAAGTTTCTTAACAATGTCCGTAACATTCAACCGTATTTTCGTAGGCTGGAGGCATGTGTATTCTTCGAAAGCGGACTTATTCCATTCGAAATCCACCATGGCGACGTGGGAGGGGTCCATAGATCGGAGCTTGATGCCTTCCGGAGTAGCATTCACATCAGCCTCCTCGATCAGAGTCGATATAGCAGAGAGCATGTTCCGCCAAAGTCTCGCATCACTGATGGTTGCTTTGAACAAGGACTAATCACCGATTACAATAATGCCTAGAGAGTTAGCATTACGCATTTTAATTGAACGGTGCTGGATATCCTGCAGCGACTCTAGGAATTTTCTCTCCAGGTAGTTCCGCAACTAGTGCATCGGAAGAATTGAGTTGACGATTCGTCTGCGCCTCGGGTTTGAACTAGCCAGTAGAATGCTTCCTTGTGGCCGCACTTTGGGCAATCAATTTTTGTTTTAGGCAGAGTTCGTATTTTTTGTTCCTCTTTACCAATTACGACTACGTTCTCTTTTTGCTGCTCCAGTTTCTGCACGGTTCGGTCAGAACGTTTCGTTTCATACCCGCACTTTGGGCAGCTCAATACGACGGCCTTTTGTTTCTTTGTTGGGAGAAGCGCGAGACCACACTTCGGGCAAAACTGCACTTTTTATCAAAACCTTGCCGGCACAATACCTATCCGGCATTTAAGTATAGGCCTGAAAAGTGGGTCGTTCTGGCTTAAGTTTTGCGATTATTCCAGAGTTTTGGCTCGTCTAAGTTTTAGCGGTAATTGCTACATTTGAAGTGGTCTCACTATCGAAGCATTCTGGCCGAACTTGTAGCCCGGCGCAAAATCACCTCAGCCACCCTTACCGCTTCAGGTATCTTAGAGGACGGGTTACAACAGACCGCAAACAGCCTTTCCGCATCTTCCCCAGTGACTCCGACTGTGAAAACAGGGACGAAACTCTTGTTGACTCTAAGACGACTGTAGATGGTATCCGAGCTAGGTTTGAGCCTGCTAGCGTGGTGTCCCAAAATCATTATCACAGGGACATTAACTTCGCTGAATAATTCGAACAACACCTTACTCGGAATTATTTCTTTCGTGGCTAGTATTACTGCATGTAACTGTGAATACTGCTTGCAATCTCTGATTATCCTTGAGACTAAGGATACACGTTCTTCGCTGTCTTTGATAATTCCGGATACGACTCCATCCAACCAAAGACTCCCCCTATAGACAACGCCAACCGCCAGGAATCCAAACTTCTTCTCGGCCGCGCTCAAGCCGAGTATTCGGATTTCTCTCTTGAGCAAGGCAACCCGACTACGAGGCCTCTAATCGACTTACGGCCAACTTTAGCAGGTCGACCAAACCTGCTTTAGATCCCTCTGGGTTATGAATAATCGTTTGAACACTCTCCTCGACAGACAAGAGGTGCGCTCGGTATGCTTCTACGAGGAGAGATTCCGATGCGTTCGCTAGATCCTTCTTTGATATTCGCGTCCCGAGGTAACCGCGAAGACCCGCGAGCCTGAACGCCTCGGACAGATCTCTATCGCTAATCTTTACACCCTTAGGACGGCCGTTAACTTGTGTCAGCGCGAGTGAGTATACAAAATTAACGAAGGCGTCGCCCAAACTCGCCAATTGCTTATCGAGCATGACTTGGCGAACGTGGTCTGACTTACTCATCACGCAGGCCCGACGGCCTTCCCAAACTTATCGTTGAACTCTTTGTTGAGATCTTGAATACTCGACAGTGCGCTCAACAGTGTCTTCTCTGGTGACGCATCACGTTTTGTTCGAAGGTAAACTATGCTCGAGCGAATGAGTGGGTGCGGCTGATCGTAACCAGCCAGTTCGACGTTCTTGTCCTGAAGCAAGACATTCTGAAGTAGGTTACAGAAGGTGTGATCCTCACCGACAACCTCAATTCTGAGTTCGTTCCTCGACTTCGACAATACCTTAACTTCAACCATTTCCGTTCCCTCTACGCAGGCTTTGCGTAATCTTCTGCAAGCCTTCTCCTTTCAATGTTTCCGCATGACGGACACTGTAAGCGTCGGTTCGTGAGTTCAAGCACGCCCCCGCATCGCGAACAGAAGGCTTTGATGACACCTAATCCGCGACCCGCGGTTGTCAGCTGCGGTATCCTGTTGGTCATGTCAATTACCCTGGCTCTTAGGATGTCCCCCGCCTTGCACACGTCTGACATGCTCCTCTCGTATCGCGGGCTTGACGAGGAGATGTGGAGCATGGCTGTGAACGGATTCTGGATGGCTTTATCATCAATCTTCCAAATATTCACCGTCGCCATCTTCTCTTGTGCATGAATCACGGAAGCTATGACCGTAGCACCCTCTTTCGGTAGCAAGGTTGTCCTCGTGGTTGGTACGACTGTGACTCGTTTGTTCTTCAGGTCAATTTTGGCTTTTCCAGTGTAATTTGCATAAATCATTCCTTCTATCTCATACGTTCCGCTCCCGGGAAGGAACTGTTCGATGACCCCTATCTTGTCCCCGGGAAGGACGGGTTGTACAATTTCACGCACTGCTACTTTACTCAAACCTCATTCCATCTAACCGCGCAATTACTTTCAACGATCCTATGCGTCCGGCTTTAGTAGCCGTCGCTTCAGCGCGCCTCAGCACTCGCGGATTTGCGCGAGCCTTAGATCGCTGCCCAGTATATAAGCGCGGATTAGGGCGGGAGAGGCTGACTCAGAATTCTCAGCACAGAAACGTTCACAAATTTCCTCTTCTTTTGGTGGAAGGCAAACTGATGAGGGATCTCCATTTTAGATGTCAAAATTTCAGACTTGCATTCTTGCTCTTCCAACCATCGATTTAGAAAAGATCGAGTTGATGACTTGTGAATACTATAGACAACATCGGCAATCTTCAACGCAACATTTAGGAATTTGATGTCTGCGTGAGGCTCTTTGGTGCCGAAAGGTGGATTCATGATTACCGTATTCACTCGTCCTCGTATACTATTGATATCGGCTAACACCCAGTCAACCTGAACTCCAAGCATTTTACCTGCCGCTATAGCAACATTTAGGCTCGGTTGATCGATGTCAACTCCAACTACGTACTCAGCCTTTAGCAACGAAGCACCCAGGGCTAGTCTGCCCGTGCCAGTTCCGAGATCTACGACGCTCTTTCCTTCAATGTCGTCGTAGACATAACCTGCAGAGAACAGCATCTCAGCGGCCAAATCAGCTGGCACAGTATACTGTTCTAGGGCAACTCTCGGTTTGGGATGATGGTCGACCCGCTGTAGGGCTATTGCCAAGTCACGTTTGCGAATCTGAATCCGGCGTTGGGGCAAAGTGCGCAGCCTTTGCTAATGCCACTCTTCCAGCGTCATTCCTTTCGTATATTGGTCCCAACTCTTCTTACCTAATGCTATCATGACCTCTTCAGGATTCAGGACGGGTTTCCGGTAGCGTTCCTGGTCGTCTGTGCTGATTCGTGGACAGGAGATTTCTACGTACGCTTCTAGGTCCGTGAACGACTCTAGCGTCTCTGGGATCACTTCTGATGCGGAAATTAGAATTGTCAACTGCCCGTTCTGTTCGAGGAGGCTCTTCAACCGACGGGCTAGGGCAATATTCATCTGGCTACTTTTGAGGCCGACGATGATTCCGATTCTTTTCGCAACCTTGAACTTTTCAATGTTCGCCCACCTCTTACGGAGGAGTGTTTTGCAGGTTTCCGTCATGTCCTTGGCAATTTGCTGAAAGGGGTCAACGACAATTGTTCTTTTGCCGGTAGCTAATGGAATGCCTAAGGCGTGAAAGTCTCCTCCGCTGAGCACCACTATCGCGTCCGCCTTCTCTCCAATTGCTCTAACGCTACCATAATCGCAACCCAATACTTGGCCGGGGTACTTCAGCCAACCAGACGGGCGTCCGATGAGAACCTCCTTTTCATGTTCCTCAAGAATTTCTTTCGCACGGGGTAGTTGGTGAATGTGTTGAATATTGGAGGCGAGACCGATACTGTGTTCGCTCTCCAGCATGTTCACCGCTTGCATCATTGGTACGTCTATTGAAGCGTTCGATCTTGCTTCAACAAAGAATACGTTTTCGTCGGGAAACTCACCCGGAATCTCCGCATGTCCAAGATGGATGAGGAGATCGGCCTCAACGTGTTTTTTCGGGTACAATGCAAGGTCGCAGGCACCATAACAAGGATCCCCAGACACGAACACCTCAACCCCTGCTTCTTTCTCTATGAGCTTAGCTAGCTGGAATCCGACTGGTTTCAAACCCTCAGGCATCTGCAGCATTATGCGTCTTGCGCCGCGCTTTCTAATCTCCTCTACGATCCTAGCCTCTTCAAGCTGATACATAGTTAAGCAACTGTGTAGCTGACGAACTGAGCAACTTAACCGTTCCTTCCGATAAGAATGGTTCAAGAGTCATACGCTGTTGAATATTCCAACTGGATTTGTCGACAAGGCCCGGTTCGTTCGTGTAGTCTTCACCGACGTCGAAAGAGAGTACGATGCCCTTCTTCGTGCAATGACTTTCGGTTTCGATATAGTTTGGAGAAGGTGCATGTTATCGAAAATCGATTTTTCACGAGAGTTAATGATTCTTGATTTAGCGTGTGGAACCGGCCTCGTCACTTATGCACTTGGTAAGAGAGTGAGTTCAGGCAGTCTGATTGTAGGATTGGATCTAAGTTATGCGATGTTGAGGGTAGCGGCGGGAAGGAGGCGAGCGATTCAAGTCAATTGTCCGATTGAGTTCGTAAGAGCGGTAGGTGAATTTCTGCCCTTTCGCGATCAACTCTTCAACTACGTCACCATCGGCTTAGCTTTGCGGAACTTCGCGAATAAGCTTGGCATGTTCAAGGAGAGCCTAAGAGTCCTAACCTATGCTGGGTGGTTTCTTTCAGTTGATTTCGTTCGCCTCGAAAACCCATACGTTTGGCCAATTTACAAGTTTCATTTGTTTCGCACCATGCCCGCGCTCGGCAAACTCGTTTCAAAATACTGGTATCGAACCCTAGTATACTTGGCCAACTCGATCACAATCTCTACCCCACCTGTCGAGAATTGTAGACAGCTAGCTTCAATTGGCTACAGGAACACATCGTTTAAGAGGATTACACTCGGTGTCGTGGCACTACTGACTGCACAGAAATAACGTCGTCTCAGATGAACATCAGCATGACTCGACAGTTTGGCGCGCGGAGATAGGGCGTTCCTTCACAAGATAATGAGGAACATTGCGAATTCAACAGCTGCCACAATCAATGTTGCTACCAATGCCCATTTTGACAAGCTTCTTCCAAGCGGCAATGTCGACATGAAACTACTCAACAACCCGGTGACCGCCACGACGACACCAACCACCATCACGATAACCCCCAAACTCATCTGGTATAGTTGGAGAATCCAGACGATGCCGTTAACCATGAAAAGAAAAATGGCATCGGAGTATGTCACTTGATGAAAATGTGGGCTAAGCAGCGTTTTCACTTTCTGAAAGTGCACGCCCTCAACCTCCCCCAACTCGTTCAGAATCAGCTTCTGGAAGAGGTAGCCCCAAGCTACGGTGACGAAAAAGAAGAGTGTTGGTGCTAGGATTAGGATGTGTTCCTCAAGGCTCAGCATCGCGCGGCATCCCTTAAAGAAAGAGTTTTGCGAGCTGAGCTTATCTTATTTTGGCTCGACCACTAGCCGTCTACGAAGTGTTGGATAGCCTAGTTGGGTTAAGTGTAAGACAGCGAATGGGGACGTCATACACGGTCTGATCTGTCGTGGGAGATTACAGCATGTATCCCCTGCCATCTTTTAGTTAACGTGTGGCGGTTATCAATTTCTATAGGGTATTACACCGTAGTTTCTTAGGTTGGGTGGTTGAGTTGTTCACGATGCAGGAACTCTATTCCTACGCTTCCGCCGTACGTCGCAGTTTTGCCGAGAAACTCACTGAGTTGCCTTACGAGGTCGTTGACAAGAATAGGGAGGCCAGTTTCTACACGATGAAGAACATTCTCCTGCACATGATCGACAACGAGGATTGGATTGTGAGTTGGGTGATTCAAGGTAAGTCGCAGGAGTACGTGCGCAGGAAGTGGTCAGAGTACACTAGTATGCAGATGGTGCTTCAACACCTTGCCGAAGTTGAACAGCGAACCCGTGATTTCTTGAAAGCCGCAAATGATGCTGAACTGAGTAGGAGAGTAGATTTTCTTCTCTCTTCAGGTAAGTCGTTCAACTTATCCGTCGAGGAATGCCTCTTTCAATCTTTTACAGAACAGCTGTACCATCTAGGCGAGCTCATCGCATTGCTATGGCAGGACAGCCTTGAACCACCCAAAATGCAGTGGTTCTGGAACAATCCACGGGAGCGTGATGACGTTAGCCACGCTGGAACGTAAGGGATTGAGGGACGAGTTGGCCTAAGCTGCCTGTGGAACCGGTGCGACTACCATTTTTTCCTGCGTGATAACGCAGGCCACTGGAAGCTTCGTCGTTCCCACCCGGAGCGCTTCCTTTGCGGTATTAACCCCGTTGGTGTTCACGTAGATATCCAGAATTGATTGTCCTGTTTTGATTCTGGCTGCCCTACCTGTTGGTTTGCCGAAGGATCGGCGCATTCCCTCTTGTAACCTGTCAGCGCCTGCGGTTGCTATCATGCGGTTCTCACGGAGGATTATGTGTGGGTAAACTTTGAGGTGGATCTTGTATCCGACCTCTCCCAGAACGTCGAAGAGAACCTTGTTCGCGGAAACCCTCGCGGCTTCAAGAGCATTATGTCTGATTTGGACTGGGCCCTGTGCGACTAGGGATAATCGGTATTCGAACTTGCTTTTCATGTCGCCCATCATGAACTTCGATATTTTGGGTGGGGGCGAACCGTGAATGTATTTTCCCCTAGTGTATGGTTGGCCCTTTGGTTGGCGGTAGTTTCTACCTCTCATGTCGTTAACTCTCGCGAAGGTGCCTCAAAGGCTGAGGAGTGTTACTTAAGTCTACGCCAGCTTACCCGTCGCTCTTCTCAAAGTACCGAGCAGAAGCGAAGCCTCTCGCTGAGAGATGAATGAGCGGGATACGACGTTTCGGAACGAGCGTTCAGCCAATTTACGTTTGTGTTCCTGCACTCCACTGCGTTTCACGAGCTGATCGAACTGAGTCTGCAATCTCACTTTCACAACTTTTGATGCAAGCTTGGGGCCAGTGTGCGTTGTATGTTTTCGGAATAGTTCGTAGAAGATGATCGTCGCGGCCGACGCTAGGTTCAGAACATTGTAGGTACGGCTGGCGGGGATTGTGACTAGGAAATCACATTTCTCAACCTCCCTGTTGCTCAACCCTGAACTCTCTCTTCCAAACACGATGCCCACACTCCCCTTAGAGGCGTGAATTTTTGCGGCCAGTTGGTTTGGGGTCATCGGAACGCGGACTAGGTTGGATCTGCTGCTCGCCGCGACTGCGCTTGTGCTCACAATGAGGTCCAACCCTCTTAGTGCCGTCGGCAGCGTCCTCACAATTTTCGCCTTCGCCAATACGTCATAACCATGCATAGCGAATGCCCTCGCCTCCATACTCAACGGCTCCTTCGGATTCACAATCCAAAGACTCGAAAGGTCGAAGTTCTTCATTGCACGGGCAACAGCGCCAATGTTGCCGGCTTTCTCGGGCTCGACCAGGATGATTCTAATAACCAATGGGCATTAGGCCCCTGGTTGCTTCATAGCGTTGACTATGCTGTTTGATAGCTCAATGAATTCGTCCGGACTCAGTTCATACACTCTCTTTTCAGACACGTCTATTTTCGTTATGATCTTCTCCGAATTGACTGGATACTTGGAGGCGAGATATCGGGCTAATACTTTACGAAGTTTGCGACGGCGTTGCGTGAATAGCATTCGAACTAGGTCTGTAAGCCCTTCCACGTCTTCTATGTGCTTGTGGTCTTTGATTGGGTTGATTGCGACGAGTGCGGAATCCACTCTTGGCCGGGGGTAGAATGCGAACCTCGACACTTTTTCTATGTATTCTGCCTGAGCCTTGCTTTGCAACATTACACTTAGCCTCCCATAACCTCTAGAGCCGCAATCTGATGTTAGTCTCCTCACGAAGTCCTCTTGCAATAACAATGTTGCCGACTTGAATCCACTACCTATGATGTGAAGGGTCAGTTTGGAGGAGATGTTGTATGGTGGGCTTGAAACTACCTTAGCTTGAGATGGAATAGGCGTCTTGAGTGCGTCTCCCTGAACCACCTCCACGTTCGAATGCTGAGCGAACTTGTGAATGAGATACGCAGCAAGTGTTCGATCTTTCTCTATCGCGGTGACGTGTCCTGCCCTCGCTGCTAATGCCGTTGTTAAGAAGCCTAGACCGGGTCCCACTTCGAGAACCGCGTCATGAGGAGTTAAATCTGCGCGGTTTGCGAGTTCGTCGCGAACAGATGTGTCGATCAGGAAGTGTTGGCCGAAGCGCTTGAGAGGGGGAATTCCTAGCTGGCTCAGTTCGCGTTTGACCCACGCCAACACTGTTGCCTCGTTTTAGGGTTGATTTACTGCAATCCTCACGCCTTTAGGAATTTGGATATGTCTGTTTGGCCGGTCTGTTTCGTTAGTGTGGAGACTTTCACTCCTACCCTGCGTAGTTTCGCATCAGGGTTCTGCTTAAGGTATTCCTCAAGCAACTGTTTCGCGGCGTTCTCGATGACTCTTGCCTCGGAGGTTGAAGATTCGATCATCTTTGACTTACTGTGAATGGTAAGGTCAGTGAGTATCGCAATGATTGCGACAGACTTTCCAGTGATTCCTGCTTCTTTCAGCTTGGCGGCTACGGACGTTACGAGTTCTTGTAGGAGGGGAAGAATTTGTTGCAGGTCGCGGGTGTTCTGTTTCAGAGTTGCGATTCGGCTGAATTGTGTTGGCTGTTCCCTCTCCTTCACCGGCTCATCGTCCTCTCCTCTCGACGCGCGGTAAAGGTATGTTCCCAAGCCTTTGCCAAAGATCTCAGTAAGAAGCGTTGGGCTAAGTGCGGAAAGCTCTGCGATGGTGGACACGTTTAACTGCGTGAGCCGTTCCTCCGACTTCTTTCCCACTCCCGGAATCCTACCGACGGGAAGGGAGGATAGGAATTGTTCAGCTTCCCCGGGTTTCACGATCGTTAATCCGTCAGGTTTCGCTTGGTCTGACGCGATCTTAGCCAAGACTTTGTTCGGTCCGACACCTATCGAACAGGTTATGTGTTCCTGCGCATATATTTGCTTCTTAATCTCAATCGCTATCTCCCGAGCCGCATCAAAATTGCTTCCAACTCTAGACGTCACGTCCAGGAATGCTTCATCGATACTGACTTGCTCGAAATTGTCAGCGCTTGTTCGGAGAGTATCCATGACTCGCTCTGATACTTCTTCGTAGTATGAGCGGTTCATTGGTAGGAAGACTGCGTCAGGGAGGGATTCTAGGAGTTTTTTCGCGCGAACTATGGGAACCCCTGCCCTCACTCCATACTTTCTGGCCGGGTAGTTTGAAGTGCTGACGGCGCCGCTCTCCTCGGTTCGTCCAGAGTACACACAGACGACTACTGGTTTTCCGCGAATGTTTGGGTTTGCGTTCTCTTCACATTGTGCGTAGAAGTAGTCGAGGTCTGCGTGCAATATGACCCTTTGCAGCAATCCTGTTGCTCTCTACATTGCACGGGAGAAAATCCTGTACTTCTCCCCACCACTCAACTCATCCAATATGCGTTTCGCTATGACCTTAATCGGGTCTCCGACGCTTGTGCGGTCTTGGATGTCTTTGAAAGATGTAAATGCCTTCCTCTCCCTGGCGTTGATTATTTGCCACATAGACTTCTTCCCAATCCCGGGTAGAAGTTCAAGTGCGTGCATACGTGGTGTTATCGCTTGGGAATTGTTGAAGAAGGCTACGAAGCGTTGCTCTTGGTGTGCGATCAGTTCCTCGAGTACGGAGAGGACTTCAGCTTTGGCGTTGGCTGTTAGGTCGTCGTACCCTATCCTGCCTATAATTCGGTTTATCTTCTCTCGTCGATCCTTTCCTATGTAGACCCGTTCATGAAGGTTGACTTGGCTACCGGGCCGAACCTCTGCCTCAAGCAATGTGAAGTAGGTTTCACCAATCACTTGAACCGTTGGTAGGGCCAAATGTCTAGGTTTGTCTGCGGCTGGACGTCCAAACTGGAGGTAATCCAAGACATAGGCGTACTCTTCGTACAGACGTGGTGGAAGACTGCTTTCCGAGGCCGCACTCGTGCTGGACCTATACCTGGCTGACGCTGTAGAACCTAAGCCTCGTGCCTGTTCTGACCCTCTTGTACTATCAGACATTTTGTCTTGTCTCCAGAAGTAGCGAGCTTTGGGCGCGCTAATTTATCCAATAATTCGGCCCGTCTATCTTCTCAGGACTAGCTATGAAACTCGGGCCACGGGCTAGCAAAGGTTAACATATCCACCCTAGAGTGGTGGGTTTGCGAGGAAAAAACCTTGCTATTTCCTGATCCAGCAGCTACTAGGGCTGTCTAGTCTTCCCTGTACTCGTTGACAAGTTTGAGTATGTCTTCAAGCTGGGTACCGCTAATGATTCTGCCTTTAATCGTCAGAATCGTCCGCACTTCCTCAATGTAGTGGGGCATTGTATTGACGATCTGGATCGCGTCCTTTCGCTCAAGTTGGAACTTGTCGCCGAGTTCGCGAATCAGCTTCTCGGCCTTAGGAGGTTGGATTTTAGAGAATTTTGACGCGTAATCAAGCGTCCTCCTCTGGAATTCTCCCAGTTCGTCTTCTTTGGCCCTTTCCAGTGTTTTCTTGGCTTCAGGCGTAGTTGCGGGTTTCGAGTCCACTATCTTTCTGGGCAACTGGGTTCACTCAGCGTACGGGGGTAAGGTGTTCGGGTCGGGCGATGATCTGTCTCTTCTGTCCTCCCGTTGTAACATGGACGACATAGGCTTTACCGCGTTTTTCATGGATCACTCCAACCCGGCCGTGGTATCGTCTGTGAGGCATACCCTTGTGCACGGACGGTTCAATTATGATCGTAACCTTCTGGCCAGGTTCATACGTCCTCAAAATTCTGCTGAGCCCAATCTTGCCTCGCTCGCGAGGATGCTTGCGAAACAGTTTCCTCGTTCTTGAGCGATATCCCTTCGAACGTCTCATGAGGTATGACCTTGAAGTTTGCTAGCAGACTAGAACGCGGGCTATTAACTTTCTTGGCTCGCAACAGTTTCAAATGACAGAGTCGCTTTGCGCGCTGTGAATTATCTTATTTCACTTCCTTACTTGGAACGGCATTTTTCCTCGACCAAAAGCAGCGCCGCGTCTTTTCATGCTCTTCATCATTTTCCTCATCATGAAATACTGGTTGATCATTTCCTTCACGTCTTTTTCCGATCTTCCAGAACCCCGAGCGATTCTACGTGCCCTAGATGAATCAACCAACTTCGGGTCCTCGACCTCATCGTGCGTCATCGATTGAATGATAACGCGCCAAGCATCCAGCTTCTTCTCAGCTGTCTCCATCGCATCGTCCGGTACGTTCATCCCGCCCGGGACCATTCCGACGAGCTTCTTCAGTGGTCCCATTTTCCTGACGGCGACCATCTGGTCGTACATGTCCTTCAACGTGAACTTGCCCTCAAGAAATGCTCTGGCTTTCTTTTGGGGGAGCTCGACTTGAGCCTCGCGAACCTTTTCGACCAACGTCTTGATGTCGCCCATGCCTAGAAGGCGGCCGACAAATGTTGATGGTATGAATTGTTCGATGTCGTCGATCTTTTCGCCGGTGCCAACGAACTTAATTTTCGCGTGAGTGGCGGAAACGGCGGAGAGTGCGCCACCTCCTTTTGCGGTGCCGTCGAGTTTCGTGACTAGTATGGATCCAATCTTGGTGCTTTCGTTGAAAGCGGTTGCTTGTGTCAGAGCGGCTTGGCCGATTGAAGCGTCAATTGCTAAGATGATTTCGTCAGGTTGGATTTGCTTCGCGAGGTTCTTCATCTCGGACATAAGCTCTGACTCATCCTTATGCCTCCCGGCGGTATCGACGATGATGAGATCATTCTTTTGCGCGGTGAACTGTTCCATTCCTTTCCGAACAATTTTCATCACGTCCCTCGAGTTGGGTTCTCCGTAAACAGGAACGTTCACTCTATCCGCAAGCTGCTTGAGCTGGTCGAATGCGCCCGGTCTATACGTATCTGCACAGATGATAGCAGGTCTCACACCCCGTTTCTGGTAGAAGCGGGCAAGTTTGACTGACGCAGTAGTTTTGCCGGTTCCCTGAATTCCCACAAGCATAATCACCTGCCTCTTACCCGGCTCGATTACGAGTTTCGCGGGCTCCTCTCCAAGAAACCGAGTGAGTTCTTCATAGAGGACCTTTACCACATGGTCGTGGCGAGATATCCCAGGGGGGAGTTTCTCCTCAAGCGACCTTTTCTCTACAGCCTGAGAGATTTGAAGAACCAGGTTTACGTTAACGTCGGATTGGAGGAGGGCACGTTGGAGGTCGCGCACGAGTTCTTTAACCGCCTTCTCGTCAACGACGGCCATCCTGAGCAGTTTCTTTACTGCGTCCCGCAGTGACTGACCCAAGCCCTCTGACGAACTCATCCGTCTTCCATCCTAAACAGAATTGATGGGTTGGTTAACGTGTCCTAAAAGTTCTTGTTGGGTACGCAAGAACGTTTTAATTAGCTGCCGACCTGACTTCAGGTTAGTTCTTCATAGAAGGTTATTAGACGTGTCGAACGGTCACTCCGAAAGTGACGAATTAAGAATAGTTGAAAATGATTCCATTGGTAAGGATTCGGTGGTGATCAATGGCTTACCTGACGTTGGCCTAGTAGGGTTACTTGCAGCGTCTCACATCATCAGTTCTTTGAAACTGAAAGAAGTTGGAGCCATCGAATCCGAGCGTCTGCCACCAATGATTGTTCTCCATGGGGGCTTGCCTAGGGCGCCCATTCGCATATTTTCCGGAAATGACCTGGCTGTAGTAATTTCCGAAACCGTCATCCCTAGCTCTCTAATCCGCCCACTCGCAAACCAACTGACAAACTGGGCTCATGAGAAGAGGGTTAAGCTGATGCTCTCATTGGGCGGAATGGCCGTTGGGAATAGGCAGGATATTGAGACGCCCAAAGTTTTCGCCGCCATCTCCTCCAAAGAATTAGAGTCAAAACTAGGGAACGCAGCAGAAATACTCGAGGAAGGCTACATAGTAGGAGCCTATGGCCTACTTCTGCGTAGATGCGCGCAACTCTCCGTTCCAGCAATCACACTCCTAACACAATCCCACTACAATTACCCAGACCCTGAAGCAGCCGCCGCCTCGCTAAACGCTGTGAACAAGATTCTGAATTTGAAGCTAGACGTTTCGGATTTGATAAAGAGAGGAGAGGAGATACGTCTCCGTAGTAAAGATATGATGCATCGAACACATGAGGAAATGACGAGGATGGATAAGTCTCATGAGTACGACCTGCCACCTCTTTATGGGTGAGGTAAGATGAGCTCCGAATCGAGAAGCGATTTCACAACAATGCACGGCTCCGGTTGGAATGTCTCGTCCGCCTGCATCCAACCACTCTACAACCTCTTCGTAGCACTCAACGAAGTCGTGCTAACAGTAGATCTTCCTTTCGTGAATGAAAAGAGCGTGAAATTACAAAGGCCCCGCGCCGATTCCATAGAGATTTACGCTGAGACCAAGAGAACGATCACCTTCAAAGACCTTGGCGCCAAGCACAGGCATGGTGAGTTTACCTGCTACCGCGCCATGATTCGCATGCCCGTACCAGTTGATCATAAGCGCGTAACTAAGAAATTCAAAGGCGGCTTGCTAGAAGTTCACATTCACCGATCAAAGTAGCCGATCAACCAGCTGCAGCCATTACTCCACTTAACGCCGCCGAGATTTGCGATTCGATACGCGTTCTAAGGCGGCAACCGTTAGGATAGGGAATAGTAGAATGGCGTCCCCTACGACGGTCACGAGTTTTGTAGGCGTCTTGATCTTGCCCCAGCTAATCGCTTCCTCCAATGGGGCACCGCTGAATCCTCCACCGTCTGCTCGGTCTAGCGTGATTTGTATTGCAGCGTCTACCCCGCCACGATATGTGTTTGCGATGAGGACTTGATGTTTAGGCATTCCTCCCCCGAGAATGAGTACTCCAACTTTCTTTCTCTCGTATGTCATGTCCACTAGTTTCGAGAAATCCTTGAGCGGGTTAACAAGGAGAGGGTGGAGGCGGCTGTATGTCCATAAATCCAGTCCCAGCATTGAATCGTAAATGCCAGGACAGAAGATGGGTGTGCCACGTCGTTGTGCTGTGCGGACGATGGAGTTTTCATCGTGAAGGTGTTTTCCGAATTCCCAGAGTAGTTCGTAGCTTGCAATGTCGCGTCGTTTCGATTCTGGGATGGTATCGAGGATGCGATACGTTGTTTTCTCTAACGCCTCGATCGACTTCTGTGTAACTAGGAGATCGTAGATACGTGAAAGACCATGCTTTCTCAGCTTAGTGTCATCGGCGCTCTCAGACCCGACCACATGCCTGTGCCCTAATGCTTCAAGCAAATCGTGGGTGATGTTCGACCCGGTCGTGACGATTCCATCTATGTGTCCCTCATAGACTAAGTCCCTGATTACGGTCCTGAGACCGCCCGGCACTAATGGTCCAGCCAGGGAAATGAAATTCACGTAATCCTTGTCTTGAAACATCTCCGCTAGAATTTTGACCGCTTTTCCGAACCGCCCTAGGCCAAGAACTTTCACGGCCTCCATTCGATTGGCGATCTCAGATAGCGACATGCCTCGTTTGATTTTGATATGTGACACTACTGGCATAGACTAGCCTTCGACGGACGCCAGGAAATGGGTTAGACGCCTTTGGCTCGCATTATCTTGTTCTGCCCAAGCATCTGCCAATACTCGATCTCAACGCCGGGAGCGAGTTTGGATTTGATTTCCTCATCCGCTGGCATAGGCGTTTCGAAGGTCTCGTATGACTCCATATCCATGATCTGAATGTTCGTTCCGACAATTGCCAACACCTGCCCAGTCTTCTTCTCAATCATAGGAACATCGAGGCGAGCGTCCACAGGCGATATCACGCTTTTCTTTGAACCGGTCGTTATGCTAATTGCAACAATACGGGCTTTGGCGGCTCCATGCTTTCCCGGCTTAGACTTCTCGTACTCTACAATCTTGCAAGGTTCGCCATCAACAACCACATAATGCCCTATTTTCAGGTCGCCTACGTCAACGGGTTTGCTCAGTGTTCATCGCCTTTAAGCTAAGCTCGGAGTGAGTTAACGCCCTTTATTCGTCTAAAAAGCTTGTCTGGCGTCATTTGGTTTCGCAATTGACGCGTCGCGGTAGGTTTCTACCAATCTCAACGCCAAATGGATTACTTAATTATCCTAGCTTCGAGTAGAAGGCGTGTCGGTAGGAAGCGAATTGGTTTTCACAGTCGGCCTCGTGTCACGATTGGATGAGCCGCAAGCAATCGAGGTCGCAGCAGCACTAGCGAAGCAACTGAGGAAGAAGGGAATCTCGGTAATGGCGGAGCTAGAGCTTGCTAAACGTGGCCGACTTGGTGGCGGAAAGGATCTTGCGGATCTGAAAGCTGACCTGATGGTTACCGTGGGAGGCGATGGTACTGTGCTCAAGACCGCGATGTCGATTCCAGAACAGGAAACTCCGATCCTAGCCGTAAACATGGGACGGCGAGGATACCTAACCGAAGTCGAACCCAAGAACGCTGGACACGCCGTTGAACAATTCATGAAAGACAAATTCACGCTTGAGAAGCGCGCAAAACTTGCAATTCAAATGAACGACACCCATATTGTAGATGCCCTCAACGAGCTTGTGGTCTCTACAGGCAGTCCCTCCAAAATGCTTGAACTCCGCCTAGGCGCAGATTCGCAACCACTCCTGCAGTTCAGAGGCGATGGAATCATCGTCTCAACAACCACAGGCTCAACGGCTTACGCCCTGTCCGCAGGTGGTCCGATTGTCGACTCAACCGTAGATGCTTTTGTCGTGACTTTCATCTGCCCACTTGACTTCGTGAGGTCAACGGTCGTATCAATGGACCGGACCCTATCACTGGAGTTGATAAGCCCGAAACTGAAAGCTCAGGTTGTTGCTGATGGGCGATATCAGAGGGAGCTTACGCAGGATGTGAGACTTTCAATCAGCAAATCAAAACATTATACCTCATTCGTTCGGTTAGGTAACGTAAAACCTCTTGGAAGCCTTACACGTCTTCACGAACTGGAGCGAGCAAGTTTCTGAAAGTCTTAGTCCTAGACACCTCAGCCCTCATAATGGGGCTTGACCCTTTAGGGCTAGAGTTCGACAGTTACTCCGTTCCGGAGGTTACAGATGAGCTGCGCCAACAAACTGGCCCATCCTACCGCCTAGCCATCTCCAGCTCTTCGGGCAAACTGAGAATTCAAGCTCCGACCACTCTATCACTCAGTGAAGTGGCGGAACGAGCGCGGGTTCTTGGCGACAAGGTTGTTCTCTCTAAGGCGGACATTGGTGTGATAGCGTTGGCGTTGGATTTGAGCAGAGAAGGGAAGAGCCCAGTTATCGTGAGTGACGATTATGCTGTTCAGAATGTCGCTGATGGGTTGAACTTGGTTTACCAGTCTTTGGCGACCTTTGGCATTCGTCAAAGGTTCAATTGGGTATACTATTGCCCCGCATGTTTTCGCCGAAACCCAACAGGTGATTTGGAAGTATGCCAGGTTTGTGGAACGAAGCTAAAGCGCAAGCCACTTGGTAAGCAAAGAGCGAAGCGGAGCTGAAACTGAACCGTTAAGCTCGATTGGATACTTCCTTTGAGCTGTTGGAACTCAAACCTGTGTGGTATTGCTGGTTTTTCAGGCCCTTTGCGTGTCTCCTCAGAGCCCTATTTGGCACGTTTCGGGGCAAAAGTGGCCGATAGTGATCGCTGAGCGTAACGGCGGGCTGGGTAATAGTGATCAATAGTGAGCGGTTTCCGGAATGACAGATGGCAGGTAGGCAAACTAAAGCGTTAGTGACCCTCAGGAAACGTGAGTTTGTCCGCCTCTTTCTTCTCAAGCACAGTCTCTCCCTAAGTAATAGTGGCACAGAGTGGCACAAATTTGGAGACCCGCATGCCTGGTAGACGGAACAGGGCGCTTCCAGCGGTATGCAGGTGAGAAGTTGCCCATCTCTTCATTCATGGGGTCGGGTTCCAGAGATTGTTGAGGCGTTAACGAGGGGTGAGTCGTTTGTTGGTCAAATTTCGCATCGTCAGGTGTACAGGGATGTGGCTGAACTGAATCGTTATGCTTTCGTTGTCTTCTTTGTGACTGGTTTTATGCGACGGGCGTAGTCGAAGAGGTAGAGTTGTGCGTACCCTGCCCACTGCCCGTATCGTTCGCGCAGAAATCTAGCCGTTTTCAGCCTGCTGACCTTGCGTCCCCTAAAGTGCAGCCTCGAGACGATTCTATGTATCCATACATCCACGGGCGCTGCCTCCAAACGCCCCGTTCCATAGAGTAGAAAGCAGTCCGCTACCTTCGGTCCTACTCCAGGCAATTCGACCAGTCTGGCGAGCGCGTCATCGTAGCTGAGATTTCTGAATACTTCCAAGTCGAGGTCACCGTTAGCTATCATTCTTGAGACCTCGACGACGGGCTTTGCCCTGTAACCCATCCTCGTCTTTAGCTGAAGTTCGTCTGTATTGACCTTTGCAAGGGCTTCGACTGTTGGAAAGAGGAAGGTGAAGGATCCGTCTTGGAAGTTCACCCTACGCCCATAATATTGCATCATAAGCCGCGCAGTCCTATTCCATAACATGGCTGAATTGTTCTGTGAAAGCATCGAGCAAATTAGCCCCTCGTAAAGATTGGTTCCTCGCATGAGCCGAAGGCCTCTTAGTCTCGAGAATGTTGACCTCAATGGCTCATCTTGCTTCGAAAATTCGCGGTAGAACAGTCCAATGTCATCCTTCAACCCTAGCACTTGGACTAAGTGGTGTTTGATCTGCCCGATTGTTTCTTCACTGAAGGAAGGAGCAACAGCTCGTACGGCTAGCGTGAAATCATTAGCAGGTCCCGTTTGACTTACAGTGTACTTAACGGGTGTCGCGTCAAAGACTTCAACATCCGTGAAAGACCTCCCATCCCTAATCCACTCGGGTTCTGAGGTTTGTGCACTTAGAACAGTTTCAACCAGGTTCAGCGGGCCATTCACGAGTGCTGGGGACATCTCGAATGAGTATTGCTCTTTTGCAAGCATTGAGTTAGCCATGTTCTCCGCAGCTCGCTGGTGACTGACTATGAGTTAGATGGTTGAGTTTTAGTCACGTCTTATAAGAGGTGAGCGAAGAGAAGTGTGTTGTGGTGGGTTGGTTGAGTAAGAGTGTTCCGCAGGAGCTGGTTCGAAAGGCACAGGAGCTGAAATCAAAGGGACTTTCGAATTATGAGATAGCGGACGAGTTGAAAGTTCAAACAGACACCGTGGTCTGGCTACTGCTAAGGGGTAGAGAGCGTGCCTCCATTCATCCACCCCACGACGTGTTCGTCGACTGGAGTTCTCTGGCATCGCATGCAAACCGTCTAGCCGCCGTTGCCGTCGCTTTAGCGGACTTAGCAAGAGAGTCTGTGCGCGCCGCTGAATTTGATGAACCAGAAGCGGTTGTGGCGATTGAAGGAAACGGAATGGTTCTAGGTGCGGCGATCGCGAAGGAATTGAACAAACCCTTTGCCGCGGTGCGACCCCCGCGCCCTACACATAGAGGCACTCAGGGCCTAGTCAACCCTTCTTTTGACAGCGTTGCTAGAAAGAAGGTTCTCATTGCTGATGCTGTTCTTAGAGCAGGTGAAACCCACAAGGTCGCAATTCAGATATTGAAGAAGGCAAAAGCCAAACCTGTAGGCGTCATCGTCCTAGTCAACAAGAGTGGTAAAACAAAACTAGAAAGCGTCCCGCTAAAGTCGCTGTTCCAAATCCTGCCCGTCACTCAATAAAAAATGGAAACTCCCCGCGGGAAGTTCATCGGAAAGCTCTAGGTTCCTAGTGAGGTTAAGCGAAGTGCACATAGTGGCAGTCGCAGAAGCAGAAGTTCGATGCGCAATCCTCGTGAGTGCTATTATCACATCGTTGACTCATGGGTTATCACTCGACAATAGTTGGGTACACCTAAAATAGCTTTGCGATCAAGAAAAAGAACACAACCTCGCTGACCGTTCAAACCCAATCGGTTAAACCATACCGAATCCGAGTCGAATTGGTTAGGGAGATGTTCAGTTAGCGAGAGAGCTTTCGTCCCATCCGAACTAGGCCATGGTCCTGCTTTCGTCTGGCAGACCTAGCTCCTTTCGCAAGCTTTCGCTTGGTGGAAGCTCTTTTCTTTCTTCGTCTTGCCTTATGTTTCGGCATTGAAGACCGCGTAGCTTACGCTCCTAGACATAATTAACACGTGCTGAACCGAACGTTTAGGTCGCTTGAGACTTCGTTTGCCTAGGGAGCATTAGTCTTCCCGGTCATATGCTCTATCGTTATCTCCAGTACCTCCACATCTCCCAAACTTTCAGTTGTGACTTCCTTCGTGGCGACTTTGTTCTTGTCGTATTTCTCCACCAGCGCCTTCAGGATTGCAATTTTCTCGGGCGGTTTTTCGAGGAATCTGGCTTTGCCGAAGGCTATGATGCTCTTGTATCTGAAGGAGAATTTGCATGGGTCAGCGTTTGGTATGGTTTCGCCAGGCTCGTCGACCTCGAAGCAGACCTGGTTGTTCGCCTTCAAGTAAGTGTACAGTTGTCCCTCATTTGCCGAGTGGAAGTAGATCTTCCCACCAGTATACACAAAGTTCAACGGAACAACGTAAGGTTGGTCCTTGAGCGACAGGGCTATTCTGCCAACCAAAGCCCGGTTCAGCACCGAATCGACTTCCCTTCTATCCAATATCAGACGGTCCATTCGCCTCATCTCGAAACGTTGCAAAACTGCACCCACACCTGAGGTCGGGAGGGTGTAGGAATTACTTTACTGATGACTTTCCGGATTGATTACGGCGAAAAGTTATGGTTAGCTTAAAAGAGCTCAGATTCTGTATTCCATTTCTTTGACGATATCCTTCATCAATTGTTCACCATATTTTCGCTTAAGCAATTCGAGTGAGAGGTCGATTCCGGCGCTTATTCCCGCCGAGGTAGCCACGTTTCCCTCAAAGATGAATCGTTCATTTTCAACCACATGAACGTTAGGATACTCTCTTAGGCCATCGAACTGAGATGCATGGGTGGTAGCTCTCTTTCCATCCAAGAGCCCAGCTTCCGCGAGAACCAATGCACCTGTGCAAACACTTACCGTCGTCGCTTGAGAAGTATGGTTCTTGATGAAAGTGACCGTTTCCCGATCGTACCTTGCTTTCTCCCTCGCCCCTCGACCTCCCGGCACGATCAATAAATCAAGCCTCGGGCAGTTTGCGAAGCTATGATCTGGTTGTACCTTCAACCCATACCGGCACTGAACTCTGTTGCCATCCTTCGAGACCGTCAATACCTTGACGTCCTTCATTTGTGAGGCGATGCCGAAAACTTCCCACGGACCAGCAAAATCAAGCTCCTCTACATCATCAAACAGTATTATTCCCACGAGCAACATTTCAACCTCCTCAGGTCCGCTTCGTGATCAGAGTACTTCGGCTTTCTGCGTTTCCTCGTTCCAGACCTGCCGCTCCTTCTCCTCAGGGTCGGAAGTTATCAGCAAGGATCGTTTCGCGTCTTTGAGGGGTATGATGAAGTATTCAAGCACTCGTCCATCAGAACCTTTCAAGGTCAGCTTGCGTTTCCGGTCCGCAGGCTTCATTGTCTTCGGGTCGAGATACTTGCAGAGTATGTAGCTTCCACGCGAATCCAACGTCCGAACTTCAAGCTTCCCACCTTTCCCTTTCGTTAGGACAGTTTCAGGAAGTTGCATCGATTTCACTACGAACTCCAGAGTCTGGAACGCGTTAAAGTTTTCGTCGTTAGCGTTCGAATCTTCCGATGAAGTATCCAATTTCGTCAGTTATAGGGTGGAACCGCTGGCAAAAAGTTTTCAACACCTCAGCGTTCCTGAAATCTGTTGACCCAACTAGGGGCGTCTGCTCAACAACATGGAGCCCGCATTCATGTTCGGCGAACTCCACAGTTTCCTCGCACTCTTGCTTTGTGATAGTGCATACGCTGTACACCACGACTCCACCCGGTTTGACTACTCTCGCTGCTGATTTTAGAAACTGCCTCTGATAATCCGCCAACGCGTTCACCTTTTCCCGCGAGGTGGAGTCGTAGATTTTTGGTCGGAGACCAAGGGCGCTGCACGGTGGATCGATCAGAACGCGGTCTGCCTGCAAATCGGGCAAGTCGTCTGCAGCGTATCTAGAGTCATGTATGGATACGGTAACGTTTGAGCAACCCAAGTGTACTACCGTTTGCCGCGTGCGAGCAACCTTCTCGCTGTTTCGATCCAAACCGTAAACTTTGCCAGTATTTCGCATGAGTTGGCTTATGTGTGACAACTTCCCCCCAGGCGCACAATTCATATCCACAACGCACTCGCCCTCCTTCGGTCCGAGAACGTGACTTGTCACCATGGCTGCAAGTGACTGTGGGTAGAGCAATCCTTCAGCGAATTCCGGTAACTCTCTGATTTGCGGCGACTTATACTGACGCTCCTGCAGCCTCACTGCTAACCCTCTTCTGAATGTGAGGATGTCGTTCGTGTTCATCATAGCCTCGCCCGTTCCAAGAACGTCGTCCATTTCCGAGAGCACTGTTACTTGGTCTCCGGACCGAAGGGATCCGCATTCGATGACGCCTGGCGCGTAAACGTTGGCGCCTTGCAAGACAGATTCGGCCGTATGCTTATCCACAATTATCTTCCGACCTTTTGTCAGTATGTCGAAGGGTCCCTCTACACGAATGCCCAACGCCTCAGACACGACAGGGTGCTGCGAAACCCTGAGTCCTCTACTTTCCAATCGATTCATGAGATCGTCAGGGGAGATCTTGAGCGTGTTACATCGAACATAATACGTCTGAACAGGTTTTGGAAGTGCTTCAAGTATCGCTGTCGCACCGGTACCATAAACTTCCGTCACCAATTGAACGACGTCTAGTGAGAACCTGCTCTGATCTGAGCTGTGGAGTTCCTGATCACTCAAAGTCATTCATACTGACCTGAAATTTGCAGGCTAGGCCGTGTCTTTGGTGCGCCAGAGGTATAGTGAAGCTATGGAACAGTAGGGGTGCCAAGCCTTCGCTAGCTCCTCAATTCGTTCCCGGTTGGGTCGCTTGCGGAGGGCGTATACTTTCCTCATCGAATCCTGAATTCCAAGGTCGTCTACGGGAAGAATGTCTGCTCGGCCTAATGTGAAAAGGAGGAACATGTGCGCGGTCCATGGACCTATTCCCTTCACCTCATCTAGGATACTAATCACTTCTTCGTCAGACATCTTCCACAACTCTTCCAATCGAAGGGAGCCGTTAACCACTCTTTGACTGAGATCTTTGAGGTATCGAATCTTCTGAGGAGACACACCTGCTTTGCGAAACTTCGCAATGGGAAGGGCAATTAACGAGTGTGCCGTAAGTTCTTCGCCTTCAAGAGAAGTTTTCAATTTGGCGAAAATGGATTCAGCTGCGGCGCCATTCAGTTGCTGAGAAATTACCGCCTCAACCAATGATTCGAATGGATCCCCTTCGCATGCAAATTCGAAGGGTCCGTGCTTCTTGATTAGACTTCTGAGTTTGCGGTCGACCTTGCAAATGTGGTCTACGCCCAAATGGAACGTTGCAGAGTCGCTGATGTTTGGGAATGGCATGGTCTTAGCAGCATCCTTAGTTCGGGTAGACAGGCTTAACGATTCAGAGGTTTCAACCATTTCCTTCCTGTGCCTATGCACTGTTTCGTTGAGGAACAGAAATATAGCTTCCTGAATTACAGTAAGATGGTTGAGGCAGGAGTTGCTTCTCGGTTGAATCAGCAGCAGCGGTTAGCGTTAGTTAACGTTGCCGGGCTAGCATCGCTGATCGCGTTCACTAGCCTCGTTTACGTTCGTACCCAGCAGCCAATAATTCTAATCGTTGGCGGATTGATCTCGGTTATTGGCGTTATGGGAACAATGATGCGTTCTAATTGACCGACTCATTTTAGACAATTAATCGCTAGTTGGAATTTCATTTGGTGCAATCGTTTCCTGAGGCCACGGTGGGCGCGCTTATCGTGAACGGTAAAGGCAAAGTTCTCATCGTTAGGTCTGAGAAGTGGGGGCACAAATACACAGTCCCTGGCGGACACATCGAGTTAGGTGAGAGGGCTGAAGACGCGATTCGGCGCGAGGTGAAGGAAGAAACCGGGTTGGATTCCGAGCCTGTAGAATTGTTGATAGTGCAACAAGCCATCTACCCGAAAGACTACCACAAGCATGAGCACTTCATCTTCATGGATTACATTTGCAAGGCGAAAACGGAGGAAGTAAAGTTGGACGGGCGTGAGCTCCAGGAGTATGTATGGGTTAGCCCAGAGGAAGCCCTCAAGCTGGACCTTGAGCAGTATACTCGGATTTTTGTTGAAAAATACCTGCAAAAACTAAGAGGCTAAGATGATGTGGAGCGCACGCCGAGAGTTTTCAGAAGCCTAGCGTGGTCCTTCCTGCTGATCCACTCAACGTAAATGTACTCGGCGAGTGTCTCTTCATCCATTCCGATCAGACGAGCCTCCTCAACGCTGCACTTGTAAGCTTCAATCTCTGTTGGGCGGTCTACGTAACTATAGTTTTCATCGAACAGCTCCTTCCCTTGCAGGTACTGTTTGACGTGAACGAGCTCGTGAATTACGTCGAGGTAGAGGTAGTTCGCGCTAGCAGTACGCAAATAGTCAGCCCCTACAACGAGGCTACCGTCCTCATCGTTCACGTACATGTAACCTCTCTCGGGAACTAAAGTAACGTATGTTTCCTCAAGAATCTTGCTCATCAGACCATGGTTGCCAACGCATTTTTGTAGTGATTCTGATTCCCCGATTCCACTGAAAACTTCCTTGAGTTTGTACCGACCGAGAGGTAGGCCTCTGTTAGCTTTGAATTCACTCAAAATCCAATCACTGTTACGTTTGGAGTCTCGAAGTCGGAAAACCGTTCACGGCTACATATCGACGGCTATAAACCGTTCCTCGTTAACAGTCGCGCTCAACTTTCCTACGATCGAAATCTCATTTCCACAATTCTTGCAACAGTTATGATCGTCCATGTTCCAGCCGGTAATATCGAAGCCCATGCGCTCAACGACAATTTTTCCGCATGCTGGGCAGTAGGTGTGTTCAAGTGGATGGCCGGGGACGTTTCCAAGGTAAACGTAGTTCAGTCCCACTGCTTTCGCGACTTCGTGGTGTCTCTCCAAGGTCTTGATGGGGGTTGGGGGAAGGTTCATCATTTTGTAATCTGGGTGGAATCGGAGAAAATGAATTGGCGTGTCAGGTCCTAGGTTGTCGTAAATCCATGTGGAGAGTTTCTTTGCCGCGCCCAGGTCGTCTCCGACCTCTGGTACGACGAGGTCTGTTATCTCAATGTGAACCTTAGTCCGGTCTCGCATCTCTAGCAAAGTTTGGAAGATCGGGTCTGCGTTCGCGATACCGATGTACTTTCGTACGAATGAGGTTTCGCCACTTCCTTTGAAATCAACAGTTATACAATCCAAGAAGTCGCGCATCATGTCAACGGTTTGTGGTGTGTCGTACCCATTCGAAACAAAGATGTTGATCAGCCCAGCCTTGCGAGCTTGAACTCCGATATCGTGGGCGAACTCCATGAAGATGGTAGGTTGATTGTAAGTGTACGCTAAGCCCTCGCAGCGATATCGCTTCGTCATCTGAACCACCTTCTCCGGCGTAACATCCATCCCCTCAATCTTCCGTCGCTGGCTAATGTCAAAATTCTGACAATAGGCGCAGAGCCAGTTACATCCAGACGTTGCTACGGAGAATATTCTGCTACCTGGCATGTAGTGGGTTACAGGTTTCTTTTCGATTGGGTCAATATGCCCTGCTATGATTTTGCCATAAACATACAACCATAACTTACCGTTAGTATTTCCCCTAATGCCGCAGAGACCGATTTTTCCTTCTGGGATGTTGCAGTAGCGTGCGCAAGCCGTGCATCTGACTCGGCCTCCGGGCAGTTGTTCGTACAGTAACGCCTCTTTGCCCTCTGTCATCTCGCCTTGCTCCGAGAGCTTCTGTGATGGGCTTGACCGCAACTCATTGACGCAATTCTCGCATGGATTTTCGGGTTGGGGGAGAATAAATGTATCCTTGCATTGGTTGGGTTGAAGTTAACCGTCCATGGCGTGGTGTTAAATTGACTGAACTCTCAATAGGTCGGTCATTCCGCCCGGTGTTGATGGATCACCACAGACGACGACAATCTTGTCGCCCTCGCCGACCGTTCCACTGTTTTTGGCGGCGGATCGAGCTGCCGCGAAAATCTCTGCAGTCGTTGAAAGTTTTCTGACTCGGAATGGATAGACTCCCCAGAGTAGTGAGAGTCGGTTCATGACTGGGACGTCGTATGTTAAGGCGATGATTGGTACGGGGGAACGGTATTTTGACACTCTATGCGCCGTCAACCCTGTTCGAGTGTTAGCGACAATACAACCAGCCTTCAACGCGTAGGCAACCTCGCAGGAAGAGAAGCTGATGGATTCCTGCATAATCGGCTTCAGCTGTGCCCTCTTCGCATCCAAGAGTGCACGGTAAGGAAGGTTTTGCTCCGTCGCAGCCGCCACCTTCTTCATCACGGTCACGGCCTCGACTGGAAACTTTCCGACAGCGGTTTCCTCGGACAACATTACCGCATCCGTCCCATCAATGATTGCGTTTGCAATATCGGTCACCTCCGCCCGTGTAGGCGTAGGGTTGTTTACCATTGATTCAAGCATCTGGGTTGCAGTGATAACTGGCTTACCTGCCAAGTTCGATTTTTCAATGATCTCCTTCTGAAGTGTCGGGATATCCTCAACGTCCATCTCGACACCTAAATCTCCCCGAGCGACCATGACGGCGTTAGTTCTCCTGAGAATTTCGTCTATGTTCTCAACTGCTGATCGTGTTTCAATTTTCGCGATAATCCAAGCCTTCGAGTTTGTCTGCTTCAGAATCCGTCTTGCCCGGAGAACGTCTCGGCCTGTACTCACGAATGATATGCCGACGAAGTCTACACCATTTGCTAACGCGAACTTGAGTAGTGCGATATCTCTCAGGGTTAGGGCTTGAAGGTTTAGCCGCTTACCGGGTAAATTCACGCCCTTGTCGGATGAAAGTGGACCACCGCTTATTACGCGACACAGTGCTTCCTCCTTTCTCGCTTTAACGACTTCCAGCTTGACGGTTCCATCCTCAAGGAAAACTGAGTCTCCTTTCTCTAAGTGTTTGAGTATGGACGGGTGGCTTACTGACACCACTCTTTGGTTGCCAACTAAACGTCGAGCGGTGAGAATTAGAAATGCTCCTTCCTTCAAGTCGATTGGTTCAGGCGATATTTTCCCAACCCTCACCTTAGGTCCGGGCAGGTCTGCTAGGATGCCGATCGCTGTTTGCATTTGCCTCGCAACGGCGCGAATTAGGTGAATTCTGGCGGCATGCTCTGCTGTCGTTCCATGGGAAAAATTGAGTCTGGCTACGTTCATGCCCGCGTCTACTAGCTTATGGAGCATCGACCTTGATGATGTGGCCGGGCCGATCGTGCACACGACCTTCGTCTTCGTTTTTGGAGGGCGCAAGAATTTCACCCTAGTTCGGTTGTGCGGGTATCAGGTCTAAGCAATATATTGAGCACGCGATGATAGCGGGAGGCGTGGTTCAGAATTGGGTAGACCGATTCTCTACGTAGTTATGGATGGGGTTGGAGACTTGCCTACCCCCGAATTTGAGAATAAGACGCCGCTTGAGGCGGCTTCAACTCCTAACTTAGACAAGTTGGCGGTTAAGGGTCAACTAGGAATTGCTTACAGCGTGAAGCGTGGTATCGCTCCAGAGAGCGATGCGGGGGTATTCTCACTCCTAAGTTATGATCCTAGTCGGCTGGATCTGTCGAGGGGCGTGGTTGAGGCGATGGGGTCTGGGATCGACTTCAAAACGGGAGACCTCGCGTTGCGTTGTAATTTCGCGACTGTTCTCGATGGGCAGATAGTAGATCGACGGGCAGGTAGGAATGTTTCAACGGAAGAGGCGAAGCAACTCGTCGACGCGGTCAACGGCGACGAAGAGTTGAGGAGACTAGCTGATTTTCAACTCAAAGCAACCATCGGCCACAGGTGTGCCGTAGTCTTCCGCGGTGGAAAGAGGAAACTATCCTCTGATATCACAAACCTTGACCCGGCTTATGCTCGTCGCGGTAAGATGACGATCGCTAAACCGAACGTCAAGCTTCCCACACCGATACCGAAATGCCGTCCCCTAAAGAAGACGTCAGCCGCCCGGTACAGCGCTAGCCTCATGAACCAATTCGCTAAACTCGTCCATCAAAAGTTGGAAAATCACCCAGTCAACACTAACAGGGTCTCACGCGGAAGCCAATCGGCTAACTTCCTGCTAATGCGAGACGCAGGAACTAAGACGCCGAAAGTCAAGACACTCAGTCAGAAGTTTGGGTTCAAGGGAATCGCAGTCGCTGACATGCCCGTCGAGCTTGGGATCGCGAAGGTGATCGGAATCGATACGCGGGTATTCCCGCCTGATCGTTCACTGGATGCATATGCACAGCGGGCTAAAGTTGCGATGGAACTGGTACGCAACTATGATCTCGTGTATGTTCACCTGAAAGGCCCAGATGAACCCGGCCATGACGGAGATTTCGAGGGTAAGAAGAAATCGATAGAGGATATTGACGCCGGCTTCTTCTCGAATATTCACCTCGATAAGGAACTACTCTGCGTCACTGCGGACCACTCGACTCCCTGTATTGCGAAAGGACATAGCGACGACCCAGTCCCGTTACTAGTGGCCGGCAATGATGTATCATCAGACGGCTCTCAACGGTACACTGAAGCTTACGCAAAGAAAGGAAAGCTCGGAATCGTAAAACACGGTTACGAGATCATGGGGATACTCAAGAAAATCGCAGGTTGACTTAATCCTTCTCCGGTGCCTTGAAGGACCACTCGTCCTTCTCTTGCAATACTTGACGCAGGATATTCCTTGCCCTATCCTCATCCATTCTCAAGAAGAATTTTCCAAGGTGTTTGCACATGTTTTTCGATTCTAGATTGTTCTGCCAGTCTTGGCAGTCGTGGGTTATTGTGCGGTTCTTGATGTCGACTTGAATTGAGTACTCTTTCACTTTACCGCTCAATCCATTCTCCGAAACAAGGGGGAGGGTGACGAGAGCATCTTCAATTTCTCTCGCTCGTTGAAGCCTTGGGCCGCCAAGAAATAGGCGTAGGAGTTGCTCTAGGGTCAGTTCCTCTACCTTTCCGCGTTTTGGAATGGTCGGTGGGTGACGTTTTTGAGGGCCGGTTTCGGTTTCTGTGCTGAATTTCTGTAGGGCTTGGTTTATTCGCCAATCTATGTACTCTCGCTCGTCCTGCGAGTATTTGCCTCTGTTTGATGGATCGTCAAAGTAGCGACGTGCGGCTTTGGCATGCCATGAGGTGTGTAGGGGGTAACGCCAGTTTTCTGGGTCGGCATAAGCGTCTGGGTCTTTGGGATAGCCTCTTGGCGGGCTGTCTCGCCCGAATGGCTTCTTTTGGGGTTTTTTCCTTACCAGGGATTGCGCCTTCCAGTTGAAATGTAGAGGTGATGATATTCGCCTATAGAGACATTATATTACATGCCAAGAATCTTTCTACGAATAGGCTCATTCTTAGTTTAAGATATGTAAAATCTGGTTTGTCTATGAGTCATGAATTCCTAATCGCCCCAGAAATGTACCTGAAAACGATTTACAACCTAGAGGTCAGGACAGGAGCAGCACGAACCGGAGACATCGCTAAGATTCTAAACATAACCCCAGGCAGCGTAACCAACACGCTAGAAGTACTCGAGGGCAAAGGCCTCGTCGCAAGAGAACCATACAAAGGCGTAAAATTGACTGAGGAGGGCAGGAAGCTAGCGATGTCCGTCTTCAGGCGCCACAGGCTAGCTGAGAGAATGCTGACCGATATGCTTGAGGTCGGTTGGGCAGAGTCTCACGAGGAAGCGTGTAAGCTGGAACACGCTGTGAGCGACGAACTCGCCGCCACCATCAACAAAAAACTTGGCAATCCCGCAACTTGCCCACACGGTAACCCCATCCCTGACGAGAGAGGCCGCGTCGAGCCAACTAAGAGTGAAGCATTATCAAATCTTGACAACGGACAGTTCGCGACCGTCAGCCACGTCCCAGACGAGAGCACGGATCTCCTGAAGTACCTCTCGACGCTTGGTATGCTGCCCGGCGTTAAGGTTGAGGTCGTGGAGAAAGCACCATTCAAAGGACCAATGATGGTCAAGGTTGGCGGCAACTCATACCCGCTCAGCCTGGACGTAGCCTCCGGCATTTACGTAAGCAAAGTCTAAACCAACTCAATCCAACGCCACGTCACCGAGAACGACAGATGAAAGCCCAGTGTACACCATATTCCCCAACAAACCCCCTACAGAGCTCCCCACAACAACCGCCACGGTCGGCAGCTGAAACGAGGACGACCAAGGGAACACGAAGCGAGAGAACGGAAAATAAACAGCCCAAAAAAGTAAACCCAAAACTACCGACGAAAGCACCAATCCCTGCGCGAACCTAACCCATCGACTAAACCAAACCGAAACCAAGTCGAAGATGAAGAGTGCGAAAAGTCCCCAAGGGACATACGGGATAACGTGAACGTAAACCGTGAGAAAAAGGTACGACACAGCATTGAACAAAACACCGACCAAAACCGCCGAACCAAATCTCGGCATCACTCTTTTGGTGCACACCAAGACGAGTGACCCTAGCAAAGACATTAAAACCGCTACAGCCCAGTTCAACAGAAACAGGCGATAAACACTTCCCACATCAAAAAGTGCGCCTGATGCCATCAACCATATAGCCGAAAAACTCAGCAAGACACACAACGCTGTGACCCATCGAACCGTGTCCCTGACTATGATGAGGTTGCGCCTGATCATACCGTACTCAATTGTCAAGCCTATCACGATGCCTAGGTTGACGGTTAGCATGCCCAAGGTGAGCAGGATGAACGCTGGAATAATCGGTTCTTTGTGAAAGATTAGGTAGGCTGACGCATTCCAAACTTCCGCTACAATCTCAATCAAGCAACCAAACCCTGCCAACTTCAATCCGGCAACATTCACAAACCGAATAGGGCTTACGCTGAGAGGCGGCGGATACGGTTTTGAGACTCGCAGACCCATGTAGACTGCTAAGACTGTGGTAGCTACGGCGGTATAGAGCGTGAGGTGGGCTGGGTTCCACCAAGCATCCACGCCACCAAACAAAGGATGCGAGAATATGTCCCACCATTCAGCGAGGGCTTGTGTGAATGCGGCAAGGGAACCTACCAAGTAGAACGAATGCCTTGATGCGTATGCCAAGCTCTGTCTTCCCGGAAGCTAGAGAAGGCGTAAGTCCTCTTTCACCGTAGTGAGAACCACGTGCGTATTGCTCCTGTCCACGAATGGCATACTAAGTAAACTCTTCGTGAATTTGCTTAACTCCTCTCTGCTTCGAAATTTTGCTAGAACCATCGCGTCCGTTGACCCTGTCACGTCGTAGACTGCGCAAGTGTTCGGCAACTTACCAATCGCCTCCTCCATCTCCAATAATTTACCCTTGGATACTGTGATCTCAGCAAGGACGGTTAATTGGTAGCCAAGCTTCTGGTGATCCAAAAGCGCCGAGTAGCCCTTGATGACTCCAGCCTTTTCCATTCTTCGAATGCGACTGAGGACCGTTCCAACAGAAACTCCGGCACGTCGAGCAATGGAGCGGTACGATCGCCTACAATCCCGGAGTAATTCACTCAAGATTTTTCGGTCGACTTCGTCGACGTTCATCTGTTCAGTGGACTCCAAGTTTCAACCCACAAATTTGGACGTTCATACACGAATATATCGATATTAGATACATTTGTCTATCCTTTATCCCAGAACGGTTATATTTGTTCAGCGTGATTGTGGCGGCTTCACAGTTCATTACAGCGATGGAGCGCGAGAATTGCTAGAACCCGCAAAAAACCAACACCTCGACGACTCGCAACCGACGAGCACTGTTGAATCCTCGACCTATACCCGCTATAGCATAGAGGCTAAGCTCGCTTCACCAAGACGCAAACTTCCACGCCCATTCACACCAACCGTAGACAAAATCGGACTAGCGAAAGTAATCATCCACGAAATCTTCACATACAATTTCAAGCTGAGAGAGAAAAAATACAGAAAGGTCGTCTTGAGCCGACCTTGTATCTACGGAACCTTCGGGGGACGATTTGGCGGTTTTCACCCGATCAAGGAGAAGTGTGTTGGTTGCCTGAGGTGCGTTCAAGAAAACCCAGGCATCTGCCATGTTGAGCGCAACCCCGAGTTCTACAATTTTGCCGATTCCTACTGGATTTCAGAGGGGGCGGCAACGGTTAGCGGCTCACCGGTAGGCACGCTCATGACCGAAGCTGAAACCGGCAAGATCCCCATCAAAGGCATGGGGTACAAGGGTCCATTCGCTGGACCTGGTTGGGATTCAATCTGGACCGACATGTCCGAAATAGTGAGGCCGACACGCGATGGGGTTTACGGCAGGGAGTTCATATCGACACTCGTTGATCTAGGTAGCAAGAAGAAGTTTCTACATTTTTCAAACGACCAAGACTCGCGATTCACTAGGACTTGCGAGGTTCCATTACCAATGATCTTCGATTATCTCCCCTCAAACCTAAACAATCAAAGCACATTCGAATCCATCGCCGGCGCAACTGTCCGCACCGCGTCCCTCTTCATCGCAACTCCGACTCAAGCAGCGCAATTACCTGAGGGTAGACGCGAACGATTGGTCCCACTAATTTCTGCGAAGGATTGCAAAGATAACGCCGATTTGGTAAGGAATGCGCCCGCAATTGAAACAGAACTTTTCGATGCGTCTGATTTGTCTGAGATTCGACAGGTTAACCTTGAGGCTCCGATTGTTGTTCGCCTGCCTCTTCAGAGCAATTCGCCGGATACTGCGGTTAAGCTTGCACGTGATGGGGTTGATGGCATCCATCTTCTTGCAAACTACCATGGAAAGGGATGGGATGAAACTAATCCGCAATTCACGAAAGACCTGATACGAACCGTTCACGGAAGACTCGTTAAGGAATCGTTGCGAGACGAGGTTACCCTAATCGCCAGCGGAGGAATCACGCGCGCAGAACATGTTCCTAAGGCGATTATTTGTGGAGCAGACCTCGTCGCGATCGATACTACAGTGTTAGTTGCTCTGCAAGAACAGTTCCTAGGCGAATGCATCTCACCTAAGACTGGAAGAATTGCGTCTGAGCGTTTCGATACGAAATGGGGTGAGCAGCGTCTTGTGAACGTACTCGCCGCGTGGCATGATCAATTAATCGAAATTCTCAGCGCGATGGGCATCCGAGATGTTCGGAGATTGCGAGGGGATGTTGGGAGAGCAATGTTCAATGAAGATTTGGAAAAGGAGGCATTTGGTGACATTGAGCGGAGAACCTGATACCATCATAGAGAAGCATGTGGGGAAAATCCGTGAAGGGCTTGAGCTTCTTCCAACTTTGAAGTTTGGCATTCCTGGCGCCTTGGGAAACAAGCGATGGACTTCTGAGCTGATCTTCGCAACCTATTCTCAAGCAGCGACTGGAAATCCGCCCCAAGGCTTAGAGTACAAGATAGGTGCGTCGGGGGGAGGTTTCGATCTTCTAGACTTCAAAAATACTCAGCTTCCCGCGAAAATTGAAGATAACGACTTCGATTTGTCGATTGAATTGAATCGGCGAAGTAAGGGATCGCGAATCAAGATTCCGATACCGATCTACGGAGCGGGAATGTCGTTTGGCTCAATCAGCCTGAACTTCATGCTTGCGCGAGCGATGGCCGCGAAAGAGCTAGACACGTTCACCTCGACCGGGGAGGGAGGATACCCGCCCCCTCTCATGGAGTACAAGGATAATGTGATCACGCAAGTTGCTACGGGAATGTTCGGTGTCCGGGAGGATACGATTCAGGCCGCGAGAATTGTAGAGTTCAAGTACGCTCAGGGCGCCAAACCAGGTTTGGGCGGACACTTGTTAGCGGATAAGGTTACGTCGGAGGTCGCCAGCATGCGTGAATCCCTACCATTCACATCACTCTACTCACCATTTCCATTCCACAGCGTTTACTCAGTCGAAGACCACAAGAAACACGTAGACTGGCTTCGCGCAATCAATCCAGACTGCCTTGTTTCAGTGAAGGTCTCAACCCCAGTCGACGTGGACATGGTTGCCATCGGAAGTTACTACGCAAACGCGAACATACTCCACATTGACGGTGGATATGGAGGCACGGGCGCCGCTCCAGAAATTGCCAAGAAGAACATCGCGATGCCAATCGAATACGCAATTCCCAGAGTTCACCGCTACCTAGTCGCCGAGGGAGTTAGAGACGAGATCACGGTCATGGCCAGTGGGGGAATACGAACTGCATACGATGTTGCCAAAGCCATAGCTTTAGGAGCAGATGGTTGTGTCATAGGCGCCGCAGAGGCAATTGCCGTAGGCTGCACACAGTGCGGCAACTGTGAACGGGGAAGAGGCTGCCAAGTAGGAATCACAACCACAGACCCCGAACTAAGCCAATTCATCGAACCAAAATGGGGTGCGCAGAGAATAGTAAACCTCTACACGTCCTGGACAAAACAGTGGAAGATGATTCTCGCAAACCTTGGACTTAGATCAATCAGGGAGTTGAGGGGAAGGCCCGACCTTCTCCTGTACGGGTGAAGCTCGCATGAATCCTACGAACAGAATCATCGAATCGAGAAAACATCTCGTCAATGGTTTAGGGCTGCAGCGCAAGGTTGAGGCTGAGGGTGGGTGTGGGGTAGTTGGTGCCGCTTGCACCGTTCCAATTTCAGGCCGACACTTCCTAACCGCTCTCCTACAGATGAAGAACCGCGGAAACGGAAAGGGAGGAGGCATAGCAGTTCTCGGCCTTTCGCCCGAGCGAATGGGAGTTTCACGGGAGATACTGCAGGAAGACTATCTCCTACAAATTGCCTACCTCGACCCGACCGCTAGCAAAGCCGTGGAGGACGAATTCATCTACCCGAACTTGAGAGTGGATGCCGCGGATTGGCTTGCGACAGTCGACGACTACAAGAGCATTCCAAGATTGGAAGTGAGACCGCCTGATGTTCGGCGGTACTTCTGCAGAGTCAAAGAGGGAATTCTCCGCCGCTTCATGCAAGAACATGAGCTAACCGATAATCGAACGGCTGAGGACGAGTTCATCTACCAAAACAGCTACGCACTCAACAAGAAATTCTACGCGTCGCTGGGAGAGAAGAAAGCCTTCGTTCTCTCTCACGGCAAGGACATGATGGTTCTAAAAATTGTCGGCTGGGGAGACCAAGTCATAAGGTACTATAAACTCGAAGATTTCGGAGCGCACATCTGGATCGGACACCACCGATATCCCACGAAGGGAAGAGTGTGGCATCCTGGGGGAGCGCACCCGTTCGTTGGCGTACACGAGGCGTTGGTGCATAATGGTGATTTCTCGAACTACCACTCCATTTGCGAATACTTGGCGCAAAGAAACGTATACCCACTCTTCCTGACCGACACTGAGGTCGCAGTCTACCTCTTCGACCTCTACCGAAGAGTGTACAGATACCCGTTGGAGTTTTTGATTGAGGCGATGGCGCCAACCACGGAACGAGACTTCCACATGCTCCCAACAGAGAAGCGGAAAGTTTACCGTGAAATCCAAACAACACACATCCACGGTTCTCCTGACGGCCCATGGTTCTTCATTGTTGGATTGAGCGAGAATGAGCGCAAGCAGCAGCACCTTCTCGGAATAACAGACACGTCGATGCTACGACCACAAGTCTTCGCCTTGCAGGAAGGGGAGGTGAAGATTGGGCTTATCGCGTCGGAGCGTCAGGCTATCGACGCCTGCCTGAGAAGCCTGGCGGCTGAAGATGCGCGATTTGGGTCGAAGGCAGACCTCTACTGGAACGCACGAGGAGGAAGCCACACTGACGGAGGCGCTTTCGTCTTCACAATCGACCGCTCAACCGGAACGCCGCAACTTAAATGCTTAGACAAGTTCGGACGCGAAGTCCATGTACCTCAACAGGAGTCCACGCCTGAATCAGTTGAAGTTGCATCGAATTCCAACCTTCTCTCCTTGCAAGAGCGGTCAGCTGGAATAGGTTCGTTTAGTGAATCGCTTGCAGGTCTGCGAGTTGATGCGAATAGTAGCATTGCCGCAAAAATCAAGTCCTACGAATCTCTGACGTCGATGCTGGATTCGCTTCACACCTCCGGTTTAGGCTCCCGAGGACGAGTCAGGGGAGGGATCGAATCCATCCTCTTCACTACCTTACGTTCATTTCCAACCATTCTGGATGGAGCGGCCTCACCTTACGCATTAGCAAATTCCGACAACATAGCGAGTTTGAAGGTGCCGGTTGCTGGGCAGGAGAAGTTATTGCTGGACGTCTCAGGATTCGACGCGGAAGGAGATGATTCGGCGGCGGCCTCGATAGTTGCCGCATACAAACTTGGATGGAAACATGTGATTAGTTTTGATTGGCGTGGGCAGAGATTTTGCGGAGCTGGACTAGGAGCGAATTCCCAAGGGTTCAGAATCGACGTTTTCGGGAATCCTGGTGACTATTTGGGGTCTGGGCTTGATGGCGCTGAAATCTTCGTCCACACCTCCGCTCAAGATCAAGTTGCGCAGATCATGAAAGCCGGAAAGCTCGTGATATACGGAGACGTAGGGCAGACGTTCATGTATGCGGCGAAGGGAGGCGATGTCTACGTGCTTGGAAACGCAGCAGGTCGCCCATTGATTAATGCAGTAGGGCGTCCGAGAGTCGTGATCAACGGAACCTGCCTAGACTACCTCGCTGAATCGTTCATGGCAGGAGATCCGCTCAATGGCGGCGGTTTTGTTATCGTAAACGGCATCCGATTTGCGGAGGATGGCCGCGTTCATGGCCTGGACACGCCCTACCCCGGAAGTAACCTATTCTCACTTGCTTCGGGAGGGGCAATCTACCTTCGAGACCCTTCAAGGAAAGTTGGTGTTGATCAACTGAACGGGGGAAGATTGGTGAGTATGGGCAATGAGGATTGGAAGTTAATTGTCCCATACCTCGAAGAGAATGAAAGGTTGTTTGGAGTAAGGATCGAAGATTTGTTGAGAGACGACCAAGGAACGATTGAGTTTTCGCGGGTTTATAGAAAGGTGGAAGCGATTCCTTTGGAGACTCTTGGGGCTTCGCATGTTGACGGTTGATTTATTGATACACCATAGTACTGAGAGTGGGGCAACAGTGTTTAATAGAACTTCACCGTCTTACGGCGAAAACTCAACGAGAGCCAAACCCACTTGCTTGCTGCCCGTGCCTCATTGTGCGTCGCTGTTCTGGCCCTATTCCTCACCGCCACTCTCGCAACAACATATCACACGGTAGCCCAAACACACTACATCCACCCGCTCCTCTCAGTCAGTGACGATTCTACATCGGCTTGGCACCACCTCCAGGTCGGGGCCTGGGGAAACCAGGACTCCGTAGGCAACGTAGGGGTTCAAGCCGAAATTCAAACCCACACGTACGATGTCTCTAACTCATCTGAGGATGCCTTTTGGATCGGAGATATTCTCAGCAACGGAGCTTTCATCCAATTCGGCTATCTTCTCCTATCTCCGGGATATTATTGCCTGGTCGCTCACGTAGCGGCTGGCGCTACTACGTGCACAGGAGCAGACGACACTATCAGCCTCGGCGACGCACGCTGGTTTTGGGCCTACTTCCCTAACGCCAGAAACATTGGCGAATGGTACTACGAGTTCGGCTTGAAGAACTCGGCTGGGATGAATTCAACTTGGCACCTATACTCAATCATACCCACTGAATCAGGCAACTGGAGCTTCCAAATCGATGGAATGACCACATACACCACACCCTTCCAGTATGCCCCATCCAGTAGCCCCGCCCACTTCGTTGCCGAGAAAGCAGCCGGTCCAGATCAACAGCAACTGGGTCCAGTGGAGTTTCGAGACTTAGCATATCTTGACACGAGTGGCCTTTGGCATGGTACCTCCTCCCTAACACCAATTGTGGGTTGTGGTGAAGGCGATACGAATCCTTGCAACTTTGTTCCGTATGGTGTTGCAGCGGTGGGAGCGAACGACGTGTTGGCAGGTTCAGGCGTCCCGACCCCACCAACGGCTCACGCTATTTGGAGTCGGCAAACCTCCTGTGAGATGTACATGACGTTGTCGGACGACGAAGGAGCGGGACCTGCTCCGCTGAACGTCAGCATCACCACCAAGTCGTACGCGGCCCATGGCAGTGTTCGAACCGACTGGTGGTTCGGTGACGGATCCTTCGCGCCGGGAGACTCAAGCCGGACCATCACTTACGATACTCCAGGAAACTACTCAATCCTGGCCCGAGACCTGGATTCTGTTGGATGCTTAAGCGAGGCCAGAGGCGCCGTATTGGTCATGCAACCTAATCTGCAGAATTCGGTTGCTCCTTCCGTGATGGGGATTTCACGAATGTCGTTTATTCTCATAGTCTCGCTATTCACATCCATAGCACCAGTAATGGTGTTAAACAGACCGCGCCCTGGAGTGGCGTGGTGAAAAGAGCCCCCCCATCAAATCGAGAGACTTCCTAGGAAGGTCAGGTAAGCGTGTGGCGACGTTCAACCGAGGTCCTAAATTGCGAAATTACCCAGTGATCACGCATTATTCTTTTCTGAAGTTCACTATTCATTGCCGGAGAGATTTTGTCCAAAGGAGTTCCAAGAACAGCAACTGTCGAGCCACCTTTTCTGATCGCGGATTCGAGAAATCTAGCGTGCCAACTTAGTGGCCTGTCCGCGAGAGTTAGAACGCAGTCCCTCAGTCGGGAGCAAAAATGTGAGAAAGGTTTCGGCCGGCGCTGCTGGTTTTTGCGGTTACAGGTTTGTGATTGTTGCGACGTTGATGTAGTTGCCTGGGCATGCGGCTCCGGTTGGGCTTGTATTGTAGCCTTTGTACATTTGTCCTTCAACTCGTACTAGCGTGCCTGATTGTGTGTTGTTGGGTAGGTTGTGGAGGGTGTAGTATTGAAGGGCGGTGCCTCCGTAGTAGGGCACGTTCGCTGCCTCAACTACTAGTAAGGTACATCCGTTGGCGGCTTGGTAGATGTTCCCATAACATTGGACTTGGCTGGACACGGAACCACCATTCTCGTAGTAAACGCCGCTTCCATAGTAGCAGCCGCTATAGGGATAGTAGGATGCCCCGTAACCCGGGTAAGCTGGGTATCCGGGGTAGGAGGGGTTTTGGTAGCAGCCATACATTCCGCAGTTTTGCTGCGGGTTGACGTTGGCTGTGGACATTTGCGTAGTGGTCGTGCCGTATGCGGAGGCTGCGCTGGCTAAGACTGCGATGAAAATTGTTGCAACAATAGCTTCGTTTGAATATCTTAACCGAAACTTACCAGGCTTCGCACTTCGACTAGCCTCCTTTTCCCTGACTTGATTCATGAGTTTCTCACTGAGGACGGCGCGTTACCTATGCCAAATACATTTTGCCACCAAGTAGAAACCCAAAAGATCTCGCTACCGATGGCGGGTCCGCAGGGATTCGGACTCCAGAAGTCGTGTTACGTTCTTTCTGAAGAAAGAAGTTCATTTGCGTCGGTCTACAGCACTACGTCTGCTCGAGGTTTCTCTTAATTATCTCCAACTCCTTACTCATTCCGGACTCAATTTTTCCTTTGACTATGCCGCCTAGGAGCTTCGCAAAACCGGGCAGAACAATATCGCCTTGGAGCGTAAGCTTGGTAGCACCGGGTTCGACTGGGTCTAGTACAAAACTCATCTTGGTTCCTTTTCCGTCCCCGTCAACGGTTTCCGCGTCTAGTCTCCGACTTGGCTGGGCAGTGACTTTTGTTGTGGAATTCATCTTTCGTCCTTCAGCTTCCGACATGGTGTCATAGGTAACTGAATTGCCCTCTCGTTTCACGACTTTGACAGATTTCCAATAGTTCGAGTGTTGAGGAGCTTTCTCGAAATCATTAAGCAAACTGAACACTTTTTCAGGTGGAGCCTTTATCGTCTCAGTTAGATTAATGGCTACCAATTCAGATCAATCCTTGGTTTAGCATGTTGGTACGTCTTCTTTAACTCCTCTTCCATCGGTTCAGTTGCGCTATGAAATCACTTGTTGCCTACACGCTAGACAATTCAATCTTGCACGAATCCTGCTTTCTGGGGAAATCGCGGATAAAGGAGGAAAAGCAGGGAAAGCAGGATTGTTTGCGGTTTTTGCATTTATCGAATATTTTTCGATTGATCAGGGATTGCGAATTTCATGGGCACGAGTACATGTTTGCTGTTTTTTCACTAAATTGCAAGGGTTACAGAAGTGTTCACAATCGCGAAAAAATGTTTCTCAAGCAAATCTCGGACAAGATGGTGTAAACTCGCGGGATAGGGTGGTCAAGAGTTCCCAATGAGACTCCACATAAAGCCGGACGCACCCTTCGATTTTGAAAGGAGCGCGAGCATGCACGGTCGCTTCGGAGAAAGTCCACCAGACCTGTATGAGAATGGTTTGTACAAGAGGGTTGTTCATGTCGGCGCGAAGCCGGTACTTATTATTGCTTCCTCGGAAGGCACTATTCGAAGACCACACATTAGAATTGAAGTTCACCGTCCGCTCTCAAAGTCCGAAACGAAGTCACTGAAGGCTCTACTTGATGTAATGTTTCGTAGCTCATTTGACTTCAACGGATTCCGTAAAGTTACAAGAAAAGATCGTTTGATGAGTATTGTCGCGCGGGAAGTCAGAGGGTTGAGACCAATCGCGCCTCCAACTATTTTTGAAGCTTTGGTAATTGCTATCACCGAGCAGCAGATTTCGCTGTATGCAGCCATTGCCATACGCTCTAGACTCGTTAGGACATACGGAGAGAGCGTGAGTTTAGAGGGAAGGAAATTTTACGCATTTCCAACCACGAAGTCGTTAGCGAGAGCAAACCCAGCACAGATGAGAGCCCTCGGTCTCAGTCGGAGTAAGGCGTCGTACATGACTGAACTAGCCAGAAAAGTTGAGGGAGGGGAATTAGACCTTGAAAGCCTGAGGAAGAAGAGTGATGAATCTGTTGTCTCGGAACTTACTAAGATTAAGGGCATTGGAAGATGGAGCGCTGAATATGTGCTCGTTCGAGGTATGGGTAGAGTAAACTCTCTTCCAGCCGATGATCTAGGGATACAGCGTGCAGTGTCACAGGCCTACTTTAAGGGCAAGAAAATTGGCTCGAAGGAAGTTCGGCAGGTTCTAGACAAATTCGCTCCTTACAGTGGAATCGCAGCCTTCTATCTCATGTACTACCTTTTCTGGGGAAGTGGGTAGTTTGCACCAGTTTTACTGCGGCGTGCGCACAGACACAACACGATAACGATTGGTTGATCGTTTCCTATTCTGAAAGGTGCCATAAACAGATGTGTAGATGTGTGCTACTTGAAAACTTATAAGAATCCGGCCTAATTCAATAGGGTCAAGGGATAGTCGGTGAGCATGAAACGTTTTCTCTTCTTTCTAGCGTTGCTAGGTTTTGCGTTGCTTCCAACGGTGGCATATGCGCAATCTGTACCCGTATTGGGTTCCTTCACGTTCACGCTTTCCGGCTACACGGTTCAAGGGCAATTATCCAACGCAATCATCAACTCGCGCAGTAGCGTTAGCATGACGATGAACCTTGACGACGATCTGCAAACCTCGATAGGGTCGATACCAATAAGCGGAAACGGCCAGTGGTACGGAACGGTTAACGGAACGAATGTTTCAGGTTCAATTCAGAACGTGGCCGGCTCACTGCTAGCCTGCTACTACCTATTCTTTTGCGGCACCGCAAACTACTCCGGCTACGGCACTTGGTCTGGGACACTTTCAGGCAATCAAGGCTCCGGGACCTTCCAAGGCTACATAACCTTCACAAGTTCCTCAATCCCCGAAATCACCCTCAACCAACCCTACCCGATCTCCGGCAACTGGAACTCCGCGTTCCAATCAACCAACTAACGCGAGCCATCGAGAGTTCTCTTAGCGAGATTCGAAGAGAAAAGCTCTGCAAGAAATGATGCGAGGGAGCTCAACAGCTCCACTAAGATCCGTGACTAGTATCCGTGTGTCACCCGGTGACACCATTATCCTTGGTTGACTGCGCGGTCTAGGCTAGGCTGAGAAAATCAGGGTGTAAATCACTGTGATGTGCACCCTCGTCTTTCGGGATGACACTCAAGTGAGGTATACCTCTGAAGTCCAACGGTATACCTGCCCTGTGTTCAGGAATGTGGGTGAAAGGGAGGAGCCAACTAATCGAAGGAATGCGTCGTTTGAAAAAGGAGTTAAGAAAAGGATGGAAAAATGCGGGGGATCGATCTTAGACCGGGTTACTTTGCTACTGGTGTGGTTGCGATGTCTTTTCCGCATTTGTCACAGAAGGTCGCGTATCCTGGAATTTGCGATTTACAGTGTGGACATGCCTTGAGTCTAAGCCCCTTCGATCGGATGTACGCATGCATGCTCTTGGTGAGTTCGGTGTAACTGAGAAGTGCTCCCTTCGGTTGACCGGTCAGTAATGAGAGTGTGTCATCCGCGAAGATCGACTTCTGTGTAAGCATACTCTCTCTAGCCATTCAATCACCTCCGAACATTCAAGCGACCCAAATCCGAGGCCAACATCCCGCTTTCGCGTTCTGACTTCGTTGATTTGAGAGAGAAGCGGAGCCAATTTCTCGGTTGGACACTACGGCGTGCCCACTTAGGGCGGAGATTAGAGTGAAATTTCACACGTTCAAGGGGTGATTAGGTGCTTACAGAGCCGTGTTTTGGCTTAAATCCCGACCAGTACGGCGCAGGCGAACCCTAGCATATAAGACGCAGGCGCTCAGAGAGAGGCCCAGAACTGTCGGTTTGACGGTTCGTAGCTTATAGTTGAGAAGCCTCAAAATCGAACGATTTCCGCTGATGATTCAAAACTACTTGAACCTTTGAGAAGCGGGCGAGTACCGCTGTGGTTCTCACCGCTTTGGAAAACTAGATTATGCATAAAGTAGCCTTCTCGAACGAGAGGGGCCTTGACGAAGGAAGAGGTATTGGATCTTCTGTTAGCTATCCGTTCGCTAATGACGGTTGGTCGCTTCAGCGTCTACAAATGCCATTTCAGGGAGGACGTTGCACAGCACTCGTACTTCACAGCTCTCTATGCTATGATCCTAGCCGACCTTGAGCGAGGGAGGGGCACTAAGGTCGATACTGAGCGGTTGATGAGGATGGCGCTTCTGCATGACGCTGAAGAGGCTCGAACGGGCGACATACACCACCCCTTCAAGCATCAGGACGCGAAGTTCGCTGAAAGCCTAGACGCTAGAGGCTTCGCATGGTTCTCAGGCCTAATGAGCGGCCTACCCCAGAGCCTCGTAGAGGAGTACATGCGGCTTCGAAAAGCCGAGAGAGAGGACTCAACAGAGGCGAGCATACTCAAAGCGTCAGACAAGATCGAGGCATTACTCTGGGCATACGAGGAGTACCTTCTAGGAAACGTACATGTACGCAAAGCGCTGATCGTTGAGGACATACTCTCTAAACTCGACCAGATCGAGCTTGAAACCGTCAAAACCCTAGTCACAGAGATCAGAAGGAGACTCGAAACCAACCCACTAGCCAATTGAGACGGAGGGACAGGTTTGGTGAGACGTAAGCAGATTCTAGTGATCGGTTTCGGTAAGGATCACTGCCCTGAGCTAGCGTATCGGGCGGCCTACCAGGTAGGCGTTGAGGTAGCGAAGCATGGTGCAGTTCTCCTTACGGGAGGCCTCGGAGGAGTGATGGAAGCTGCGAGCCATGGGGCTAAGGATTCTGGTGGTTTCGTTGTGGGTATAATTCCGCAAGACGACAAACGTACCGCAAACGAGTTCTGCGATGTTGTAATCGCAACAGGGTTGGGATATGCTAGGGATTTCGTCACAGCTCTGTCAGCTGACGCGGTGATAGTTGTGGGTGGTGGTGTGGGGACGATGATAGAGGCCGCCGCAGCTTACCAGATGTACATACCCATTGTTGCTGTGAAAGGTACGGGCGGATTTGCGGATCGGTACGCAGATACGTTCTTGGATGATCGTAAGGTGGAGAGGATTCGGGGAGAGAGCACGCCCGAGAAAGCGGTTGACACAGCCATAGCCGCAGTAGCCACCTAGCACCGGAATCTTATCCGACTCCCTGACCTGCGCCCAGCTAATCGCACCCGACCACGGATTGGTAGACAACACGAGCAGGATTGGCGGACAAAATGAACCAAATTGGTGGTCAATAGGATCGGATTGGCGGTCAGTTTGACGCGACAACGCCAAAGGAAAAGGTTAGAATTAGCTCGGGCATGAGAATCCGGTATGGGCTGACGTAGTCTATTTTAGACCGCGTAGGCGCTTTCACTCTCTATGCAGTTTCGTTACGAGCGTGCGCCGGATGTTTCTGAACTCTTAGTGAGGATCATTGACAAGCTTGAGTTCACGCACGTGCCCAAAAACCGGGTGTACTGCTACCGGAGTTATGGCTCAAAGGCCAGCAACACCATCGCTCGAGTCCATTCACTGCCACGAATCTGGCAGCAAGCCCTAAGCGAACCAGCATACTACGCCGTCGAGGTCTTACACGAACAATACGATTCTCTACCGTACGACGAGAAGGAGAAAACCTTGATCCACGAACTACTTCACATACCGAGAAGCTTCGGGGGAGGGTTTAGGCACCACAAAGATTGGGTGACTCGACGGCGAGTTGAGGATCTACACCGAAAATATAGACAATCCTAGCGATCTTGGTTTCCTTTCGGCTTTCTTCTGTGAATACTGATCATTGCTGCGACTGTTAGAAGTAGAACTCCGAGTACTGTTTGGGTTTGGTTAAGGTCTGGGATCGGAGTCATACTCGGTACCGAAATGACGATTCCTTGACTTCCTGGGCCTGAAGGAGCGCCGACTGCAAAGCCGAAGCCACCTGGAAGGATGTAGATTGAGTTGAGGTTGGGGTTGCTCGAGAGTGGAGGGCTTGGGAAGTACTGGTACCAGCCTATCCCGTTCCATTGAAGAATCGTAGCCGAATCACCAACCGCCCAAGCAGACTGCGCATTGGTTTGGTATACTGAATTCAAATTCGCTGAAACCGAATCGGCAACAGTGAGCCAGATGGTACCACCGAAATTCAAGATTACTCCACCAGCGCCTACAGCCCAGCCATGCGTTGAATCCAGAAAGTTGACGTCATTCAATTTCGCAGAAGTAGGAGACGCATAATTTTGCCAAACCCCTGACTCATATCGCAGTATGGTACCCGAATCTCCGACAGCCCAACCGTCCGAAGAATCGAGCATGAAGACACTGCGTAACGTGTTGGATGTTGGAGAGGTGACTTGTCCCCATGTTCCGCCAGTGTACTTGAGTATAACTCCGCCATCACCCACAGCCCAGCCATCATTAGAATCCGTCATGAAGACAGACCGTAACAAACCAGTAATTGGTGGTGCATTCACCTGAGTCCAAGTCCCACCAGTATACTGCAAGATTACAGGCGTCGCCCCAATGCCACCCACAGCCCATCCCTCAGAACTACTAACCATAAAGACCGAGAGCAGGTCAGATGTGATCGCTGATGCTGTTCCACGTGTAAAGCCGTTCCCTGTCCAGTGAACCAGAACAGGTTCCCCTGTTCCGGACCCGCATCCGCCTGTTGAGCAACCCACAATCCAACCATCACTCGAGTCTGAAAGGTATACAGACTCGAACGTGCCGGATGGCAATCCGGAGAGCGTCTGCCCGTTTATTGAGAGAATCGTTCCAGCATTACCGACCGCCCATCCAACCGTTCCTGCAAAGTAGACGGAGTTCAAATCCTGGTTAGTTCCGAGTTGGTTTTGGATGAGTGTCCACTGGCCGCCAGTATAGTGCAGAATTGTGCCAGAGGCTCCAACCGCCCACCCCTCCGACTGACTGATCATGAACACTGAATTGAGGTCCTGCGTTCCGGATCCCGGCGAGACTGGCCCAGTCCATACGCCGGAGGTGTAATGGTAGATTGCTCCGCCAACACCCACGGCCCAGCCCTCGTCTTGGTCGATCATGTAAACCGAATTGAGTGTTTGGGATGCGGTCGTATAGAGTGTCCATCCGCCCCCAGAATACCTGTAGATGATGCCGCCATCTCCTACGGCCCACCCATCCGTGGGGCTCGTCATGAATACTGAATTCAAACCAGCTGGGGCTGATGAGACCTCAATCCATCCGCCACCCAAACCAGCCGAACCAGACCAATGCCAGAAAGCACCAGAAACAGAATCAACCGCCCAGGCATCGGTGGCACTGAGAGCGAACACTGATGAGAGCTTTACTGCCCCAGCGCCGGACAACCCGGTTGAAATTGGAAACCAAGAGGTTCCGCTCCAGTAAAGAGCGGTTGCAACACCCCCGCTCCCTCCGACTGCAAAACCCGCATTCGGGCTTAGACTCCCGGGAGGTCCAAATGATAACCCAAAGAGGTCTGTCGTAGTACCAGAGGCTATAAGGCTCCAAGAGGAGCCGTCGAAATGCTGGATCGTTCCCTCATTTCCAACCGCCCAACCATTACTAGTGTCCAGCATCACCACGCCGTTCAGATTGTCAGATGTCGACGCAGACGGTGACAGGGCATTTACAGGAACTCTGGCAGCGATCAGAAAACTTACGCTCAAAAGAGCCAAGAGAAGGTGGGTAGAGCGCATTTGTTCAGCCATCCCGTCGCCATGTGTTCTTGTTTTCCTTCTTAGTGGCTTCTATAATCCGCTAAGCTTCCCCTCATGAGCATGGCAATCCATACTCTAGGGATTCCATCGTTTTTCCATGAGATTTGCTTGAGCTGGAAGGATAAGGACTGGTTACAAAGTGGAAATGAACGAATCATCCTCAAAACCTTATTTGCGCTTTAACGTTCGCCGGAGTAAACTTGGAAAAAATCGAGGAGCAAGGTAACTTTGAGTTTTCGGGAATTCTTCGATAATCTCGCAAGTTTGTTAGCGGACAATGCGAAGTCGTTCTACCCACTTCCCGACTCGGTTGAGATGGCGCTGAGTCTATGCTTGGTAATCTATTTCGCCTCAAGATTTGTTCAACAGGCATGATCGAGTTTTGCGTTAGCTCGCTGTGAGTTAACTCAAGATCGGAACAAGCGCTGTGTCCACTGCACGCGCTCACGCCTCAGTGTAACCGCTACTGTTGCAGACATATGCCCAAATTCAGTTCTGTGTCGCTATTTCTTTAGGTGGATTTAGAAGCAATATTCATGGAATTTATGAGGCAATCGTAACGTGATTCCATTAGCTCAAGCCTGGTTCTTGTCTAGTTCTATCTGTGTTATAGTCGGGGTGCTAATGTACGGACGCAATCCTTCGCATATAATGCATAAAATGTTACTGATCTTAAGCGCGCTTCTGTTCTACTATGGGTTCACCCAGTTCCAATATTACTTGGCAAGCGATGTTCAAAGTGCGCTGTTCTGGATGCGAGTCAGTTGCTTTTGGTACCTATTGGTCGCATTCGACGTGACCTTCGCTCTGGTCTACGCTAACCTGTTTACGAAATCGCGACGTGTTCCGCTCAGTATCCTGCTCTACGCGCCTGCAATTATCCTATCTCTTTACGAAGGATTCGCAGTTCCGTATCAGCCCAGCTTAGAGCCTTGGGGTTGGGATTACAATTACACGGGAGTTTTCAGCTACATCTCGCTAAGTTGGGTCGTGATTGCAGCGGCCGCGTTTCTAACTATCCTTGGAACGAAATATTGGCGCGCTAAAGGGATCGAGGAGCGAACAGGCGCAAAATACCTCTTTTTCGGCGCCCTAATACCGGTTATTATGGGGGTGACAGCCTCAATCATTCCAACTTCTTTCATTCAACTTCCAGACCTCACCGTCCCAGGAGCAGCCCTAGGCTTCCTTCTCTTCGGATACGGCGTATTCAAGCATGGAAGCTACATGTTGACTGCAAACGTAACCGCAGAAGATGTTGTCTACACAATGGCGGATGCCTTGATGCTTGTTAATTCGAACTCTGAAATTGTCCAAGCAAACAAAGCAGCATGTGATTTACTTGAATACACGCACGCGGAACTCATTGGAAAACGTATCGATACCTTCACTCCCGATTCTACATTAGTTGACGCACTCAAGAGGAGTAACGCTAGTGCTATTGAAACGAACTTCAAGAAGAAGAGCGGGCAAAATATCCCCGTTTTTGTTTCAGAATCAGTAATCATGACTAAACCCGGTAACAGAATCGGATATGCATTGATCTCGCGGGACATTACGGATCGCAAACGCTTAGAAAAACAACTAACGGATGCCCAAAGGATGGCTGCTATCGGAGAAGCAGCTGCCTTGGTTGGACACGACCTTCGCAACCCGCTGCAAGCTACGACGAGCACACTCTACTTAGCCAAGAAAATGCTTACAAATGGTAATTGTGACGAAGCCGAGGAAGCTGTGAGATTACTCGATGGGTTGAACGATCAAGTCCGCTACATGGACAAGATCGTTTCTGACCTTCAAGATTATGCTCGACCAATCGCTGACGAGTTTACGGAAACCAATCTTCCCGAATTAATCGGCGAAGCAATTTTGAATGTAAACGTTCCACCGACTGTTGAGATCAATATCAATCAGGATAGTTTCCCGACTACGAAGGTAAACCCAACGCTGCTGAAACGGGTGTTGGTAAATCTCATTTTGAACGCGGTTCAAGCCATGCCGAACGGTGGCAAACTAACAATCGCCATCAATCGGACAGAGCAGTTTATCGCAATAGCAGTTCAGGATACTGGCATAGGAATATCCAACGAGAATGTACAAAGAATCTTCAATCCCTTCTTCACCACGAAAGCGCAAGGGCAAGGACTAGGATTGGCAGTATGCAAGCGCTTGGTAGAAGCCCAAGGAGGACAAATCACCGTGAAGAGCGAGCTTGGAAAAGGGTCAACTTTCAAGATAACGTTGCCAACCCGCAAAATTGGTAGGGAGAGTTAGTTTGAGCAAAAAACGGATTCTCGTGATCGACGACGATGAGGCGATTCGGGAACCAATGAAAAAGATCCTTGAACTTGAAGGATACCATGTTGACACTGCCAAGAACGGTGAAGAAGCTATCGAGCATTCTAAAACTAACTTCTACAATCTGGCATTAATCGACATTCGACTTCCAGACATTGAGGGGACTCAGTTATTGACCGCAATGCGAGACACCGTCCCTAAAATGGTGAAAATTATTCTAACCGGTTACCCGTCAGTCAATAATGCCATCGATGCTGTCAACAAGGGTGCTGACGGCTACGTAACAAAACCCGTAACCGACATTGACAGTTTCCTCCAGAAGATCAAGGAGCTATTGAAGAAGCAAGAAGAATCGGAACAATTCAGCGAAACAAAGGTCGCGGACTTCGTAAAATCAAGGGTCAAGAAACTAGAAGCAGAAAAGCCTAGATCCTAAATGAATGGGCGAAGCAGCATCGTGACGACTTTAAGATAACTCGTTTTTATCCCAGCGGACTGAGTGTACAACAGAGCAACTTTGATGGTTGAGTACAACAAGCTCAAAGAAACTCTTGACATTTTTATCCCTAGAGGCAATAGTGACGCTTCTATTACGTTGACGATGACTGCCGATAAGGCGAAATTACTCTACGAAGCCCTTCAGAAAGTTCTCAAAGAGAACGATGTAATCTAAGGATTCTCTGCGAAATGACATTTCCGGAGACCCGGTCAATAAATAGCCTTACTCTCTCCCTGAACCTACTCAGATGGGGTTGTCTGAAGTGAAGTTTGGAGTTCAGCATCCAAGTTTCTCGAACGATGGAAGTGCCGGGGAAATTGCCGAATCTTTGCGGAAAGTATCGACTACTGCCGAGCGTTTCGGTTATGATTCTTTCTGGGTGATGGATCACTTTCACCAAATCCCAACCGTTGGCCAGGAGCAAGAACCGATGCTGGAGGGATGGACCACGCTTGGGGCAATAGCGGGGTATACCTCCCGAATCAAGTTAGGCACTATGGTCACTGGTAACATATACAGGCATCCTAGCATCCTTGCAAAGGTTGGAGCTACATTCGACGTCCTCAGCAAGGGTAGGCTCTTCATGGGCATAGGCGCCGGCTGGAACGAATCCGAATCGAAAGCTTACGGAATTTCATTTCCCTCCACGCGAGAGCGTTTTCGCCGCCTCGAGGAAGCCGTGCAAATCATACGCAAGATGTGGACTGAGGAACAAGCAAACTTCAACGGCCAATTCTACAAGATTCAAAACGCCTACTGTAATCCCAAACCAATTCAGAAACCCTACCCGCCCATCTTGATAGGGGGTAGTGGGGAACGAGAGACATTGAAGCTTGTGGCGAAATACGCTGACGCCTGCAACCTATTCGGTTCTCCCGAAACCGTAAAACGAAAACTGGAAGTTCTCCGCGAACACTGCAAAACGGTTGGTCGGGATTATTCGACAATCCTGAAGACTAGACTAGGCGTAGTTATAGTCGACAAAGACAAAGCAGCACTGGATAAGAGGATAGCGAAACGATTCAGAAATGTTTCCCCCGAGAGACGGACAGAATTCGCTGTCGTAGGAACCCCTGAGGAGATTAAACGACAAGTGCAGGCTTTCAAGGACATAGGGCTTGAGTATTTCATCACAAGTTTTGAGTGGGGCAGAGAGCTTGACGGAATGGAACAATTCGCCAACGACATAATGAAGACCTTCTAGTCCCCGAAGATTTGATTGTCTAGGTCTATGCTTGCAAGAACTTAGTGCACTACTTTCAATCCTATTCGACGTCAAGTAATGCTTGAGCTGAATCCCCTTGATTCCCAGTTATTTGAATCACATACTCACCCGGCAAAACATTTCCTATCAGAAAGCTGCCAAAAGCTGAACCGGTTCGTATTACGCATGCTGCCGTTCCTATCAGGATAGGATTTGGTGAGGTAGGGCTGGAGATAGTGCATGTGGTGTCAGTTGGCAGGAAGCCTCTGCCGATAAATGATATGTCAGATCCAGGTTGGCCAGTAGCAGGGCTCAATCCCAGTTGTGCACCACCTACAACCTGTAAGATGGCTTGAGCGAAATCCCCATCGTTCCCTGAAGCTTGGACTACATATACCCCTGGTGGAACATTGCCGATCGTGAAACTGCCAGATAAGGAACCGTCAGATGTTACGCACGCTTGAGACATAACTAAGCTTGCGGAAGAAGGGCTAGAGAAGTTACAGGTTGTATCAGTTGGCAAGAAGCCGCTACCAGTAACTGAAACCTCTATACCAACATTAGCACTGCCTGAACTCAATGCTATCCCCGGCTCTGCCTCAATGTTTCCCAGCACCATCAATCCTGCCACGCCGCATAGGAAAATTAAGAGCACTGAAGCAAGAGGCTTCAAAGAAGCTCACTACACGCTGCGTCGTAATTAATTGAATATGCGCCTCATTTCCATTTTACTGTGCAGCCAACAGGTTTTGTCTCAGCTGTCGGCGGCATAGTTCCAGAAAGGACTGCGTCTAATGCGTTGCGGAGATACTTTGTCTTAACTTTGGTTGGATCATCGTAATTATCGTCAATGGATCCGTGATAGCGCAAAGTTCCGGTCTTGTCGAATAGGAAGACTTCGGGCGTTCGTTCTGCTCCATAAGCCCTTGCTACTCCCTGGCTTTCGTCGCGTAGGTATGGGAAGTTGAAGTGTTTCTCGCTAGCTCGTTCTTTCATCTTAGGGAAACTATCGTCAGGGTATTTTGCAGAATCGTTCGCATTTATCGCAACCAACTGCACACCCTTGGATGCGTAGTCAGCTTGAATTTGGACCATGCGGTCCTCCCACGCCCGAACATATGGGCAGTGGTTGCAGCTGAATATCACCGCTACCGCGCTCTTTCCAGAGTACTCATTCAGGTCATGTTTTGTCCCATCTACGCCAGGAAGGTTGAAAGGAATTGCAGGGTCTCCAATCTTGAGCATTGTCATCCAATCGCGCCTGCGATCAGCATCAAAGGTATCAGGAGCTGCTCTTAAGATTCCCCTTCGCCGCGCGTACCGCTTTTTGAATCATTGAGATCGAAGGTAGGGGCGAAATTCTTCCATCCTCCAATACGTATGCTCGGCATGCTGGCGCGTAACGAGAATCCGGTATAGGCGAGATGTCACGTCCATCTATCAGGATCGTAGGCGAACCCGGATAATGTTCCTTTTCAGCTTCTTCAAATGTATCGACTCGAACAATTTCGATGTCAGCATTGACATGTTCCTCGTCCAAGACGCCGCGAAGACGTTGAAGGGCCTCGTCGTGAGAGGGGCAGTCTTCGGTATAGAGAAAGCGAACTCTCATAAGTTGAAACCACGAAAAGTGAACGTGTTAAGTGATTCGATTAACTTTGCCTTTCAACCGTACACCACGTTCGCCCAGCGCAGATTTTCATGGACATCCTTGATATGCGACCATTGTTTTTCGTTTGTTCGATGTTTTGATGCCTGGCAAATTCAAGATTACGAAGGTTGTAGCTCGTGAGATTCTTGACTCTCGCGGCAATCCGACAGTAGAAGCAACCGTATGGGCGGGTAAAGCCTCAGGTACTGCCGCGGTACCGTCCGGTGCATCGACAGGGACACATGAGGCGCTTGAGCTTCGGGATGGGGATATGAAACGTTACTCAGGCTTGGGCGTGCTGAAAGCGTTAAGCAATGTCGAACGTCTGATCGCTCCAAAAGTCAAGGGCCATGACCCGCGGAAGCAGGCAGAAATAGACCAAATAATGATCAAACTGGATGGAACACCGAACAAGGCTAAGCTTGGCGCGAACGCCATACTAGCCGTATCTCTAGCTACAGCAAAATTAGCCTCCGTCCTCGACGATAAGCCTCTGTACAGTTACCTTAGCAAAGGAAAGGGGCGAACGTTACCAGCCCCAGTCATGAATGTAATCAATGGGGGTAAACATGCGGGGACCGGTTTGAAGATTCAGGAATTCATGATAATCCCTTCAGGAATCAAGAACTTTACCGAGGCCCTAAGAGCTGGAGCCGAGGTTTACCACACACTGAAACGTGTTATCCAAACCAAGCACGGGAAACTGGCAATAAACGTCGGCGACGAAGGAGGTTTCGCGCCACCACTAAACCAAACATCTGACGCACTCGAACTTCTAATGCAAGCCATCGCAGAGGCAGGCTACAGCGCAGGGAAGGAACTTTTCGTAGGATTCGACGCAGCATCCTCAGAATTCTACAACACCGACCACTACGAAATAGATGGTGAAAACAAGACTCCGGAGCAGCTTACAGATTTCTACTCAAGCCTAGTCGACCGCTTCCCAATACGCTACATCGAAGACCCGTTCGAGGAGGAAGCCTACGAGAGCACTGCTGCACTAACAAAAAAGATCGGAGATAGGGTAGAGATAGTTGGTGATGATATTTTCGTCACAAACGTCACACGCCTGGAGAAGGGTATCAAGATGGGAGCAGCAAACGCTCTGTTACTCAAAGTCAACCAAATCGGTTCACTAACAGAATCGATCGAAGCAGCGTCACTAGCGAAGAAGAACAAATACGGAGTTGTGACGAGTCACCGATCGGGGGAAACCAGCGACACAACCATCGCAGATCTTGCCGTAGCCTTGGGTGCAGGTCATATCAAAACCGGTGCTCCTTGTAGAAGCGAAAGAACTGCTAAATACAACCGGTTGCTTGCGATCGAAAAAGAGCTGGGTAAGAGAGCGGTTTATGCAGGCCCAACCCTAGCGCACTAACATCTTAGAAGTCGACGATTCGCCGTTAGGCAGCAGCGGCCACCGACAAAAGCACGATGGTAAGGATAGACCGCATTGCGCGGTTTACCCCGCTGCCTAGACCCTATTGACACAATCCTCTAACAGACTTACGCTAACCCTATTTCTTATCAGAGCAATACTCTGTACGGTATTGAGTATGGATACTTACGACTGTATCCGGACAAAACTGGATGTGCGAGAGTTCGATTCCAAACCTGTCCCAGCAGAAGTGAAGTTGAAGGTGCTTGAGGCCGCACGCTTGACGCAGAGCGGAATGAATTCTCAGGATTGGCGTTTCATCCTCGTTCAGGATCCAACACGAATTAGGGTCCTTGCAAATGATAGCACCACGGGGCAATGGGTTTCTGGAGCAAATTTTGCAGTCATTGTTCTCATAAATCCGAAGTTCGGCTTTCATTTGATCGACGCAGGCAGAGCGGTACAGGATATGCAATTGGCTGCATGGAACTATGGTGTCGTATCCCGCGTCTTCACTGGCGTGAAGGAATCAGAACTCCGTAGAGATTTCGCGATTCCCCAGAACTTAGCTCACGCTATCACTGCCGGCTTCGGTTACCCGGTTAAAAAAATACTTGGCAAAAAGAACCGCCACCAATTGAACGAAGTCGCTTATCTGGATAAATATGGCAACCCATTAGAGGCTAGCCAAGTAACGTGAGCGTGTAGCGGATAGCATGGCGCTCTCAAAGAGTGAGTTAGAGGCGGCCCTGGAAAAACCTCGCCTAGCTCACCTGTCCACAGCCAATCTAAAGGGAAAACCACGAGTCACACCGATGTGGTTCAAGTACGAACAAGGAACCTTCTACTTCACTACCCGTCTCAACCGCCTAAAAGCTAAACACTACAAACAGAACCCGTTCATGGCTGTAAGTATCGCGACAGAGGAGCAACCATACGTCGCAGTGTGTGCCTTCGGAAAATCAGAAATCATCAAAGAGAACAGGGAAGGGTGGTTGAAGCGAATCGCCTACAGGTACGGAGAGAAGGAAGGAAAAGCCTGGCTAGAAAGCCTACTCAAGCAACTCGACCGGATCGTTCTTGCACTGAGACAAGAATGAATCTTATCGTGGCACTACGGCCGGGACGATAGTACAAAACAGGACAATGGAGAATCTATGGCGACCTCGGTTTCGTGAATTAAAGGTCAAAATTATCTACCCAGATGCTGTTCCCAAATGGGGGAAGCCAAACTCGTCGGTGCAAGAATTAGGAGATGCGCATAGTCCTAAAAATTTCAACAAAGAAGTTCAATCGGAACTTGACGGTGCAATATTGAGGCTACTCGGCCGCGAAGTGCTGGGGGCCCTATACAAGCATCTTAGGGATCAGTACGATGTTACTGCAGACGAGGTTCCCTACCGCCTCGAAACCGTGTTTCACGTGCTTTACGATGTACTTGACGAGCCAGGAGTTCAAACCATCCAAATGGTCACGGCAAAACGACTATACGACAAATTTGGTCTAACTTTCACGTATGTGGATTACTTCAGACTTCAAGACTACGTGAAACAAGCCAAAGAAGTTCTAGCAACTCTGTGGAATTAAGCAGGATGCGTAAGCGCCTGACTTCACATAACCCTTAGAGAATCAAGTTAGTCCATGCAAGAAAAGACTTTCAGACGTTTGCTATCTATCACGTGTTTGAACCAAGATGCTTCGAACGGTAAGTTCGTCTTCTTTTCTGTGTGATTCGCTTTCGCAGTTCTCTGAAGTGCTGTTGATGTTCTCTCATTTTGGTTTCAAAGAATTGTGTTGCTTCATTGCAGATGAGTTGGTCAGTCTGGGCATTTGTGGCTAAGAAGGGGATGAGTTCATTGTAGGACTTTTCTCTAAGCTGAGGCTCAGTGATCTGTCCTCTCACTGATTCCGATATCAGCTTGCTCAATGATTGTTTTAGGTCATCGAAGTGAATATTTCTCATTGTGCTAGGAAGGTTAGTTGTCTTTTTCTGGAATTTGAATATGAAGTCACCCACGAACGCGCCGATTTGCATTGCGTGAAAGGTCGTGTTGTATGAGCGTATCGGATTCTGGTAGACGGCGCCATGCGGGAGCAATGTCAGGCCTGCCCTTGACGCTGCTACGACGAAACTTGCAACGATTCGAACATCTTTGCTGTTGAAAGTTGAGACCAAGTACCGGTCAGGTTTGAGAACCCTATAACATTCAGAGAGAACTGCGCCTAGAATTGTTTCGTATTGTTCTCGTTTCTTTCCTTGCGTTTTGTTAATGATGAGCTCTTCATTCTTGTCTATGGTAACACCCTTGTTCGTCCATATGTGCCAATAATCGGAGAGTTCAGCGTAATTCACGTTTCCGCCATAGGGCGGATCAGTTATGATCGCATCGATGCTGTTGTCTGGTAGTGAAATTCTTGTAGAGCTACCAGTCACGAGAAGACATGTTGCGGCGCCTTTCGTTAGGTCGACAAAATTCCGGCCAATCTTAACGTAATCTCCGAGCTGGTCATTTCCATACTCTTTCCCGCGCAGAACTGCGGCAGTTCTCCGACGGAATGTGTTCCATACATTGATCTCCAAACTTTTGGGGTATATCCAGTAGGCATGCATCGCCCAGCCTTCAACTATCTTACCCCTCAGATGTGATTGCCGGCTAGCCCACTTCAAAGAACTGCTAAACGCAAATTTCAACCACTCCGCGGTATCTCGGTCGTTTACACTTTCAATTGCATCTAGTAACTGAGAGAGTGCGAGCAAGTTTCTTGATGTAAAAAGCTCATTAAATGATTTGATTCCTCGAAAGAGTAAAGAATCTGTTTTATCCCCGTTGGGGATACGAGTGTTCGGGTACCATAACTTCTTACTTTCGATGATTTCAGCAGACTCCTTACCTATCCTGGTTGCGAGTCTTGCATCTTCTTTTTCGGCAGGGCTCTCAAGGGAACCGCAGTTAGGACAATCATACTTAACTCGTTCAATCGTCCGTGTGCTTTCGTCCCATTCTATCCAGTCAGCAATTGCCGATCCACTACAGTTCCGACACTTGGTTTCGTAGAGCGAGGAAATTTCTCGGCCAACCCTGGAATCGAGTAACCGAAATGTGTCTCGAAAGTGGTTAAGGTCTGCGTGTTTGCACTCCATCTCTGTAACGTATGTCGCGAGAGGGTTTAGGTCGATTCCGACAGCTTTTCTCCTCAGCTTCAGTGACTCAACAATTGTTACGCCGCCCCCACAAAAAGGGTCGAGGACGATCTCACTAGGTGAAGAGTAGCCTTCAATCAGTGCACTAAAAACATTCCAAGGCCTTCGAGCAAAATACTTGTGCATTGTGTAGATGGGTGTGTGCGGTTTCGCCTCGATTACTGCAATCATACCAGAAGATGTCTCTGCCAACCCAATTCTTCTCAATGTCTTAGTATCTTCACTAGTCTTCTAGCCTATTCGCAATCACCGTGTCAAGCGCCTGTTAAATTTGTCCACATTACAAGATTCGTTCGCTTGGGACTATGGCTTCTTATACTCGCCGTGTAAACTCAATCGCGGATTAAGTGGATGAAATGATCGAGAAAGCGATCTTTATGGAAGGTCACGTTTCGAAGGGAGGCACCTGCCTCTCCTCGTTCCTCATCCTCAAGGGAAAGACTGGAATCCTCGTAGGTAAGATAACAAAACCGGAAGTATGGGTGCAAAAGTTCCTGATGGGAGAAAAGTTTGCCCCTACCTACGCTGCATCAAACAAATGGTTACTGCCCGCCTCCCACCTCAAATACGGCGAAAAGCCTGAGGACGCAGCAAAACGAATACTCACCGAGCAAGTCCAATTGAAAAATGCCAGACTCAAGCTGCGTGAGGTGCAGTCACATCTGGCAGAGGATCCAAACGACCCTGATGCAGCCCACTGGGACATCTGCTTCGTTTACGAAGGAACCGTTAGAGGAAAAGTGAAAACCCCTGAATGGTTCTCAGAGCTTAGATTCGTAAAGCCAAAAGAACTCAGCAGTGAGGATTTCACTCGCGGCCACGGCGATGTGCTCAAAGAATCGAAGATAATTCGTAAGTAGGACTTTATCGACACGACTTAGTCGGCGTCAGCTCACGCATGACGAGCTATAGCTCAGCTCAGTCGCTAAATGGCGCCTCCCCCTTTATCCTCCAGGGCTGAGCATGTGAGGAGGTGTTGAGAAATATGTGTGGATATGGTGAGCGTAGATACCTGACTAAGGAAGAGAAAGTCGAGTGGCTTGAGGAATACAAGAGCAACCTCGAGAATGAGCTCAAAGGCGTAACGGAAAGAATCGAAGAACTGAAACACTAACTCCCCACACCTAACCCACCCTCTCTTCCTTTTCTTCT
>DATIYC010000201.1:0-3880 GCA_035517955.1 Candidatus Acidiferrales bacterium
CAGGCAACTCATCTGAGTGGAAGATTCCCCCTACCCCAGCCCAGAAAGAAGCACGGTTGGACATCTCGGTCCCAAGACGCAGCTTAGGTGCAAGCTCCCTCCCTAGTAATCCTTTGAACTTTGGAAGTTTAACGCCCAGCACGACGCCACGCCGAGCCAATGCCTCTTTGAGGATTTTTGCCTTCGTGGACGAGAACAGGTCCGATAGGTCAACGAAGTTCCTATTCATTGAGTCGCCCTTCAGCCCTCTCTGATTTAACTCGTCGCGAATTTTGAGAAGGTTCTTTTGCCTACCCGCTTCCAACTCAACGGCAGTTGCTAGGAGATCCAGATCTTGGACGCCCTTAATCTCAATCAGGGCACCTTCAGGGATTGAGACGTTGAGGTCTTGCCGGATGCTTCCCAGGCCTCTCTTCACTTTTCGCGTTGCGCGTAGGACTGTGCCTATGGCGTATGCTACTTTCTCGACTTCAGCTGGGGATTCTAGGACGGGTCCGGTTGTTACTTCTATGAGGGGAACGCCGAGGCGGTCGATGCGGTATCCAGAGGTGTTTTGCGATTGGCCAGCTTTGCGTGCGGCATCCTCCTCTAATGAGATTTGTGTGACGGGGATATTCTTTCCATCGACGCTCAGGGCACCGTCTAGTGCCACTACGGCTGTTCTTTGGAAACCGGTAGTGTTTGAGCCGTCTATGACGACTTTTCGCATTACGTGAACCTCGTCGACAGGTTTGGCACCCATGAGGAGCGAGGCGGTTAAGCAGATTTCAACCGCCTCAGTGTTCAAGCGTGCTGGGGGTTCTTCGTCCATTTCCACGAGGCATGAGGTTTGGTGATCTGATTCGTATAGGATGCTTCTTCCGCGATGGAATTCGAACAATGCGGCCTGATCAACTTGGCCAAGTTCGCTTTGCGTGGGTCGTAACCGGCGTAGGAATTTGTTGTCGGGTTCTGATTCTGCAAAGTCTGTTGGGCAGGAGCAGAAGAGTTTGTGTTTTGAGTTGAGTTGGCGGTGGATCTCAAGCCCGACTTTAACCTTTGGCGCGGACCGCTCGCTCATTTCGTGAGCGCCTCTGCGGTACGCCTGTCGTTGAGTTCGTTTGCGATGTTTGTGGTCATTATTTTCTTAACCTTCTCTGGATCCTTTTCCTGGCCGAACGCCCACATCATTTTGACTAGGGCTGTTTCGGCAAGCATGTCACCTAATGGGAGAACGCCAATTTTTAGAAGGTCTCTGCCGGTGGAGTAGACATTCATGTGGACTCGACCCCAGACGCATTGTGAACACATTCCAACAACCATACCCGCTGCCATGGCTCGACTTAGTGACTCGAAGAGGGACTCACCAACGTGTCCGAGTCCGCTTCCTTCTAGGATTAGGCCCTTGAAACCTGTGGCAGTTGCCCAGTCAATTATTCCCGCCGAGATTCCTGGATGAAACTTCACTAACGTGACGTTTGGGTCGAACTGATCCTTTAAGCTCAAACTGTTGCTAGTTTCTCTAGGTTTGTATGGCTCGCCGGTTAGATCCAGCTTGCGCTGGAGAAGGTCGTAGTACGCAATCGGTTGAGCGTTTACGCTCCTGAAAGCGTCTCTTCTGCTCGTGTGACATTTACGAACTTTGGTTCCGCGGTGGACCGCTATTCTCTCATCAGAAATCCAATCGTGCATTGCAACCACTACCTCTCCGAACGGAGCTTGACCAGCTACTTGAGTCGCGGCCAGAAGGTTGGATGCAGCGTCTGAGCTTGGTCGGTCGGATGAACGCTGTGAGCCGACGAGGACGACTGGAATCGGGAGGCCTCGCAAGGCGAAGCTTAGAGCAGCAGCCGTGTAACCTAGAGTGTCCGTTCCGTGAGCAATTACGACACCATTAGCTCCTTTGGCGATTTGCTCGGCCACAAGTTGAGCAATCTTAGTCCACTGTGGCGGACCAATGTTCTCGCTGAAAATACTGAATAAAATTTTCGCTTCAACGTGAGCTATGTCGGCTAGCTCGGGTACAACGCTGTATAGGTCCTCTGCGCTTAGGGCAGATTTCACAGCCCCCGTTCTATAATCCACTTTGCTGGCGATCGTACCCCCAGTGCTGACTATGGTAACCTTTGGAAGCCCGGACTTCTCGGGTGGAAGCGATGGGCGAACGAACTTTGGTTCCTGTCCGGCACCAAGCGTCACAACACTCGTTTCGGAATCTACTCGAACACCTACATTGTATCCCGTCTTCAGTTTGATTACGATGTAACTTTCTTCGTGTCCCGTTTCGTACCGTGGCATTAGCAGGCCCTCAACCTGCTCCTGTGCTGCTCCTCGTTTGAGTTCCAGGCGGATCCTATCGCCGACTTTCGCATGCGCCTTGGCGAGCAGATCGCCTGAGAGCCCTGAGTAGCCACTCAACTCTTCTTGCGACAAAGCTATCTCCCGTTAGCCGTGGGAGAGGAAAGCTGAGAGCTTTAAGACGTTAGCTGTGTCAGAAAATCAATTCAACTGTTTGCCCATGTATGGGCCGACTGGGCTGTACCCTGCGCGCTCATAATACTCCCGCGTTCCAATCGCGCTCAGGACTAAGATTCTTTTTGCGCCTGTGTCCAATGCTTTTCTTTCCGCACTTGATAGCAGCATCCTTCCTAATCCAGAATGTTGCCATGCGCCGTGATAGCGGCGGCCTACTGGGACTTCTGGGCCGTACACGTGGAGTTCACGGACAATGGCGGTCGAAGAGGTAATCTCGGGCCTGTGCGCTTTCTTTGAAGGTATGCGTAACCTGAGGTAGCCTATGAGGACGTCTGCTTCTGTCTCCTCCATTGCAATGAAGAACTCCTTCCCTTCTGTTGCGTCGTACTCACGAACTACTTCTTGAACTCGACCTGCGTCCACATTCAGACTCTCTCTCATGGCCCTGTGCCCAATTTCCCGGCATCTGATACATCTGCATCTCTTTCCGTTTTCTCGGACACGCTGCAGGGCGAGTTCGCGTAAGTTGCCGCTCTTCACTCCTGCAATGATTAGCTGTACTGGGAATTCTCGGTGGACACGCATTATTCTGACCCAAGGTGGAACGAATTCTTTCACACGAGCTATCAGCTCCACAGCTTGCTCCGTCTCGAATGCTTGATAGGAACCCTGTTTCCACCAATCGTAAAGCTCCGTTCCTTCCATAACGAGGCAGGGATAGATTTTCATCATATCGGGACGGAACCGCGGGTCGTCGAAGAGTTGTTTGAATGAATCCAAATCCTTCTGGAAACTTGAGCCTGGTAACCCAGGCATCATGTGAGCAACTATCTTTAGCCCAGCGTCCTTAGCCAGTTGAAATGCTTCAACGACGTCCTCGACCGTGTGGCCCCTGTTGGTTAGGGCGTATATGTCGTCGTCAATGATTTGCACACCAATTTCAACCCGTGTTGCACCAAATCGTAGCATCTCGTCTATGTGGGGTTGCTTGCACCAGTCCGGTTTAGTCTCGATTGTGAGCCCGACGTTACGAATTTCGCTGAGTTCGGCGTTTCTTTTCGCCTCCTCTAGACTGGACGCGTCGATTCCGGTTAATGAGTCTAGGCAACGTTTCACGAAATGGTCCTGATATTCGACAGGGGCGGCTAGGAAGGTTCCACCTTGTATCACTAGTTCCACTTTGGATGGTATGTGGCCGATTGCCCTCAGCTGCTCTATTCGACCAGTGATCTGTTTGTACGGGTCGTAGCCAGCTTGAAACCCGCGCATTGCTGCAGGCTCACCTGAAGTGTAACTCATCGGGAACCCTCTCTCCATTGGACAGAAGGCACAACGGCCATGCGGACACCCGCGGGGCGAACTCATTACGCCAATAACGTTAACGCCAGAAATGCTCCGTACCTTCTTCAATCGAATTGCTTGGCCG
>DATIYC010000202.1:0-15981 GCA_035517955.1 Candidatus Acidiferrales bacterium
TCTCAAGAGCAGCTATCGCAAGCGCGACATAGTCTTTAGCTTCTAGAGAGATATCTGACTTTACCCTTTTGTCCAATTCTTCGATTTCATCCTTATCCTTTACCAATTCAATCTCCTCCAGCTTACACTGCGATCAAGCTCTCCTGATCTGATAGCTGCTTTACAAACCGATTAAGATTGTAGTTGATGCTGGTATAGCCAAATAGTTGAGCGAACATTCAAGCAAACTCGTATTATGGAATTTTTTTCAGGTGTTCTTAGACCTGCGGTCGCGTGGTCATTTGCGTTGAGTTGTTTTTTACGTGAAAAGCGCTCAGGGTTCATTCGAACGTCTTCAACTGTCAAATCCTACGCTGCCACCCAACAATTCTCTATCATGTTCAAGAGTTGCAGCGGGTGAGAATTGAAAAGGTTTAAGTTTGATAGGCCCAAACGGCACGAGAGATAGTTCACAATCAAGACTGATGAAAGATGGGTAAGCAAATCCGTGTACAACGTAGGGGTCGAGGTGGGTCCAACTTCAGGGCTCACACCTTTAGACGCATTGCCCCTGCGAAGTTCCCAATCATTAGCCCTACATTTCCTTCACTGAAAGGTGTAGTGAGGGAGATTATGCACGAGCCGGCGAGGGGAGCCCCCTTGGCTCTGATAGAGCTTACGAATGGCACGTCATGTTGCCTGCCGGCCACTGAAGGGCTGTTTCAGAACCAGAGTATTGTAATCGGGCGAGATGCTTCGCCAGATGTCGGAAATGTCTTGCATTTGGGACGTGTTCCTGAGGGAACCCTTGTATCGACAGTTGAACTCCACCCAGGAGATGGGGGACGCATAGCGAAATCTTCAGGCACCTACTGCCTTGTCGTAGCGCACACTCCACAAGGAACCGAACTTCGGATGCCATCTGGAAAATCCGTTTACATGAATGACCAATGCAGGGCTGTGGTTGGCGTTGTCGCTGGGGCGGGAAGGATTGAGAAACCTTTCCTAAAGGCTGGAACGGTAGGCAAGCTAATGCGAGCAAGAGGCCGAGTGTGGCACAAGACCAAAGGACAAAAGATGATTGCAGCCTCTCATCCACACGGCGGGGGCCGACACAAACACTCAGGCAAACCAACAACCGTGGGCCGAAATACGCCGCCCGGAAGAAAGGTAGGAATGATTGCTGCACGACAGACCGGTCGCGCCAAACGTGCCGTGAGAACATAGTAAGCTGGGTGAGCTTGAATGACATTAACGGATCCATTATCCAACGCCCTGAACACGATCTACAACAATGAAAGACGCCACAAACGGGAATGCATCGTCTGGCCTGCATCCAAACTGATGGGACAAGTGCTTCGGGTAATGCAGAAGAACGGCTACATTGGCGAATTCGAGTTCATTGACGACGGACGAGCCGGGAAGTACCGAATCCAACTCCTTGGCCGAGTCAACAAGTGCGGGGTTATCAAACCACGCTACTCCATGCGGATTCCACAAATTGAACAGTGGGAGGAACGGTACTTGCCATCACGAGACGTCGGAGTCCTAATCGTAAGCACTCCGAAAGGTGTCGTCTCACACGTTGACGCTAGAACCGCTAAAAGTGGAGGACGACTTCTCGCCTACGTCTTCTAAACCCTGGAACTGGAAACGCTTTAATTGGGCATCACGGGTTTGCGAGCAGTTCGCGTGATACATTAGGAGTTGTAGGACCATGGCCAAGGGACCTCAGTATAACCTTCCATTTCGTCGCCGACGAACAGGCAGGACACACTACGGAAAACGTCAGAAACTAATCGCGTCTGGAAATACTCGGTTCGTTGTTCGACCATCCAACAAGCATCTAGCTGCACAAGTTGTACAAGCCAAACCTGACGGCGACCTAATAATCGCCAGCGCCCACTCATCTGAGCTCAAGGAGTTTGGGTGGAAGGCCCCTTGTGGAAACCTTCCCGCCGCATATCTTACAGGTCTACTCGCAGGAAAACGAGCCAAGGCTAACGGAACGTCAGACGCAATCCTCGACATTGGACTACACGCAAGAGACGCCGGCTCAAGGCTTTTCGCAGCTGCAAAGGGCGCGATTGATGCGGGCCTAGTTATCCCACACGACGAAGCCATCCTGCCCAAGAAAGAACGAATTCAAGGCAAACATATTGGAGACTACTCGAAATCAATGGCGTCGGAAGTAGAACGCCAAAAGAAAATGTTCGCTGGTTACCTACAACATAAGTTGAAGCCAGAAGATTTGCCTACACATTTCACAGAAGTTGAGTCCAAAATCAAATCTACCATTAAGGAGACAGAGAAATGAGTGCCGCAAGCAAACGAAAAACGAAACCAAAAGCCACCAGAAAGACAACTGCAAAACCGCGAGCAGCCAAGAAACGAGCGGCACCAACCAAGAAAATCATTGAACGCTCAGAAACCCCCGTGCCACAACCCACTCCTGTTTCCCCAGCTCCGAAGGCAGAGGTACAGCCCGCCGTTGAGCCAAAAACATTCATTCTCGCCTTGCGACTGAAGGGAAGCTTTGGAACCCCAATATATCTAGTCAAGGCGTTGGAAACGCTTAGGCTGGATAGGCGATTCAATGCGGTACTACTCGAGAACAAGACGAACGTCCTAGGCATGCTGAGAAATGTTAAGGATTACGTGACATGGGGAGAACTAAAGACTCCTGAAATCGCCAAACTGTTGAAGGAGCGAGGCGAATTGCAAGGCGGTGCCACCGTCACAGATGATACCGTGAAAAGGACGTTCGGGGAAGATTCAGTGAACAGCCTTGCAGATGGGTTGACCAAAGGTCGCATAAACCTTGATTCTTTATGGGCAAAGGGACTTAGACCTGTCTTTAGACTGCGCCCACCCTCGGGCGGTTTCGAACGAAGCATCAAACGCCCATATGGTAGTCGCGGTGAACTCGGCGCACGAGGAACCGAACTCTCAGAACTACTTGAACGGATGATTTAACGGAGAGCAAACAGATCGTCGTGCAACCGAATCATTGATTGAAATTGCACGACAAAAACAATCTCAGCGTCGTCCCAATTACATTACCCACAGTTCAACTTGGACAAAAACTAGCACCAGTCGTAATGGAGAGCCTGCAGAAAGAACGTGTCGCTCTCGCGAGTGGAGACGTTGTCGCGGTTGCAAGTAAAGTCGTATCAACTTGCGAACGTCGGATTGTTCCACTTGAGAAAGTCAAGGTTACCCCAACTGCCAGACGCTTGGCAAAACGTTTCGATATCGACCAAAGACTAACTTCCGTCGTAGTACGTGAATCGGATCGTATCTTCGGGGGTGTCAAAGGGTTCCTCTTAACACTAAAGGACGGAATCCTTACGGCCAATGCGGGCGTTGACATGAAGAACGCGCCTTCTGGGACTGCAATCTTATGGCCCAAGAATGCGGACGCCTCAGCAAGGAAGCTTCGTAGGCGCCTTGAGAGACGCTTTCGCTGTCGTGTTGGGGTAGAGGTTGTGGATAGCCGAGTGACTCCACTACGTTTGGGAACTACTGGCCTTGCGATTGGGCTCTCTGGGTTTTCTCCTGTCCTTGACGAACGTAATAACAAGGACCTCTACGGGAGACGCATCAAAGTAACTCAAACGAACGTTGCGGACGATCTAGCGTCCTGTGCCCACCTTCTAATGGGAGAAGCAGCAAACAAAATCGGAGTCGTGGTAATTAGAAACGCCCCAATAACACATGCCGCGAGCAACGGTCGACACGCATTGATGGATTTGGAAGAGTGTTTAGTGGGTAGCAGCTTGATGAAGCCGATTTAGGGACTTCGGTAAATCGTTTCGCGGATTGAGACGCGCAAGTATTTGAGGGAGTCAAGATGCTGGCACGGATCAGTTATCGAAGCTTTGTACTCTTTTCAAAACGCGTAGTGCGGTTAGGGTTATCCATTTACTGGGCTCGCCTGTTTTTTCCAATGCGAAGGGAGTTATTTTCCTCCGGAGGTTGTATAGAGCTCCTTTGCCAATGTCGGGATGTACTCTTTCGAGAAGCCAGGTTCCATCATCCCGTCGTTTCTTTTCCAGGATTTTGAGGGCCGGTCGGAGTCTCTTGTCGCTCCCGTAGCCGAGACTTGTAATTACATCTAGGCCAACCAGAATATCGTAGTAGTAATGAGTTGGATAATGTAAGCGGAACCAAGGTTCATATTTCCTATCTCCATCATCGAACAATTTTCTCTCTAGATAGAATTCCACGCCCCTCTCGATCGAATTTTTGATTTTTCTTGTCTGTTTGGATTTTGGAAGAACTGAGAACGCGGCAAGCGCTTCCCAACAGTCTATGCTACCTGTCGACGAATCAAAACAATGCCAGCCCCCGTCGTCCTTCTGGTCTTCAATTAGCCTATCATACAGTTTGCCAACTCTGAAATCTTCCGCGTAGCCAAAGCGGCTTAGCATTCTAGCTGTGTTACCAACAATGCATACCTCGTCGTTGAATATGTTCGTCATTGAGGGTAATGGGAGCCATTGCCTGAAGAATAGCTCTGCAGCCTTTCTGACATGAGGATTATCTTTCGTCAATCCAAGGTCAGAAAGAATTAGGGACATCCAGTTTGTCGCTGTATACTTCGGTCTGTAAAGGGATGAGAATGGATTAGATGTGACCGATTGCCAGCGTCCATCTCTTTTCTGCGAGTTGATGATGTCAAAAGCCCATCCAATTTTCGAAATCTGTGAGTACGCTTCCTTGACCTCTGGATCCTCCTTTCGAAATCCTACAAGGTCAGTTAGAGCGAGGTAGCGGACAGCTGGCTGCTCCTTCTCAAGAAGCCAATCTAATACTCGCTTCTCATGCATACTGTTCACTTCTGTGGAGCATGTTTCCTCGGTTAATACGTCCTATGACGTGAGCAAAACTGACCCGTAAGGAAACCGAAACTATGTCGTCGCCGTCTGAGATGTTCCGTGTTATTATTGTTGTTCCATGCTGCGATAGAGTTGAAGCGCCTCGGTCAGTCGCCGTAGCGCTTCGTGGGTGTAGGGCTCGCATTGAAACATAACATGCTGCACGCCGAGTTTCGCGTAGCCATGCATTGCCGTTGCGATCTCCCGTTGACTGCCTGTCAGAGGATTGGGGAAGAAGCTTGGTTTCTTTGGTTGGAGATCAGGGAACCATAGCCCAATCAACGCCGTCACGCCGATCGTCGTCGGATCACGCCCGATTGCGCGGCAGGCGGCTTCGATCTTAGGGAATCGCTCCTGCATTGTTTCAGGTTTGCCCATATATCCTGTGTTCCAGAGGTCGGCATATTGTGCGGTGAGCTTTAGCATGCGAGGGCCCTCGCTCCCTATCATCAACGGTGGCCCTTCTGGTCGAGGGCCGCGAGGTACATCTTCGCAGTTTCGTGCCTGATAATGCCGCCCTGCGAAATCCACACGTCCTTCTCGCAACATTGGCTTGAGGATCTGCAGGGCTTCTTCGAAGCGGTCCACTCGATGGTCAAAGGGCAACCCGAATGCTTGATACTCTGGTTCGTTCCATCCGGCGCCGATGCCTAGAGTCAAGCGTCCGTGGCTCACCTCGTCCACAGTGGTCGCCATCTTCGCTAAGATGGCCGGATTGCGGAACGAAGTGCACGTTACTAAGGTACCAATCTCCAAGTGGCGTGTTGCTTCAGCCAGTGCCGCGAGCATGGTCCAGCATTCCCAAATTCCACGCGTCTGCCCCCCCACGTTGCGGTAGAAGAGGTGATCAGCGAGCCAAATGCTATCAAAGCCCTCTTTCTCCGCCATTTGCGCGACCGCGCGGATGCTGTCATATGGACGCTTGTTGTTGTTTTCGCGGTCGTTCGCCAGGAAAACCATCAAACCAATTTTCAAGAGTTCACTCACCTGCTGGGTTCAATGATGATTCTCTCAAATCTGCTTGCATCTTCTGGCGTTTTCTATCAAACTCGACAAGTTAACCGGAGGCAACTAGCTGCCTATACAGCACCACAGTTTCTCACTTAGTTGGACTAATCTCGCTTATCTGATGGAGTCAGCTCTTTGAAGCAATTTAGAAGCGAAGAGTGGGATTAGGTCTTTCGGCTCCAGTTACTCTTAGCTAGGCGGTAGAGTTTGCGGTTCCCATCTGGAGTAGTAATCGTGGTCACTAGACCTGAATCTCGAAGTTTCTTCAGGTGATAGTGAACAATTTGCTGACTTAATCCTAGGTCCTTTGAGAGTCGCGCTTCCCAAATTCCCGGGTGGTCAATAATCCAGAGTAGAATTCGGGTTTGTAAGCCATCAGTCGAATTCGGCGAAACAATCTTAACGTAAAATTTGCGAGATAGTCCGGTTCTGAATGAGGCCAACGCGCCGGATTTTTCAAGCCGAACCAATTGACGCATATTCGCGTGCGTGTGATTCGTTGCGTTCCTAATGTTACGTAGGTTTAAGCCGGGGCTTTTTGCGAGTGTTCGTAGAATTTCATTGTGCCCTAAATCACCAGTTGGGGAGTATCTCCAGCAGAGCGAGATGAACCTGTAGCGCCCCTCTTCCGTAGAAATGGCTCCTGCCACTCCCAAGCAACTAACGAATAGAAATGCCCCAATCCATTCATTGCCGTAATTGTTCGTCGGTACTGTTACACGTACAAGTCCGGCAGGGGAAGTGGCGTAAACCGTGCCGTCATTAGAAACTGCCATTGAGAGTACGGATCCTCTTACAACCCCATTCCATGTCTCTACGATGTCGCCGTCAATATTCATTCGCACGTAGGTAATACTGGTGACTGTGGTGCGAGTTTGATGTGTAGGTGTTGTCGTTGCTGATGGTTGGTACCAAACCACGTAAATATTTCCTTCTGGGTCTGCAGAAAATACAAGATATCGTGATTGCCCGCTTGTGTAGTTGAGTTGTCTTACGTATACTAGCTGGCCGTTAGCCGAAATCTGCGATATGTAAACGGAAGAATTCGAAGTAGTTGTTTGCCAAGCCACAAAAGCACCATCACGCCCAGAAGTGGCTGTCATTGATACATCACGAAGAGTCGCCGTAAACTTCGCGACTTGTAGAGTCGTAAGTATGGTTCCGTTCGACACGAGTTTAGCATAGTTAACTTGAGAGCCAGACTGGCCATCGTGTTCGCTTTCGCCCCATGCAAGTTGTAAATGGCGAGAGGAATTGTCAAACACCATGCTTGTCTCTGGTGGAAATGCGTCTGCGCGCTCGTACGAGGCTATGGTTCGAACTTGCGTGAACACGCCGGACGTGATCCTGCCATAGTCGACCGATGCAGCCAAATTCGCTGGATTATATTCGGTCCAAGTCGTGTAGACAGTGTCGTTATTATCGAGCGCCAATCGAGGCCATAAAATTAGCGAGCCATGAACCGTGAGGAGTTGTATAGATAGTCCTTGGGTTGAATTGAAACGTAAAAGGTTCAACGAGGAATATGACTCTGGTTTCGAGAGATCGTCCGCCCATACGATGACGGCGTTACCGTTCTCATCAACCGCTAGATCTGCTGACTGAACTCCAGAGCTGTTTGTAACCTGAGTAGGAGGAATGGTGTCGGTCCCGTTCGGAGTGTACTTGCTGTACCAGATGCCGGGGCTTGTGGCTGAGTTATTGAGAGCTGGTACTAACCATAGTACGTGCACGTTTCCTAAGGCGTCTTGCAACACTCTAGTTTGCAGGTCGTTGGATGGGAGGCTAATCGCACCCTTTAGTGGACTCGGCGATGCAGCAGCCAACGGAGTTGTGACTAGCATTATTGTTACGAAAACAAAGAGGGTGAAGAACCCCTTGGGCATTTAGCAGACTCACTGATCTGGTTAAGTGAGTTGAGTGTATGGTTATGAACCTGTCGTTTCGATAACGAACCTCTATATTCCAATAATTTCAGTTTGAATTCTTGTTGGGGAATACTCGTACGTTACCACCAACCACGAGTCTAAGATCTCATAGTTGGCGGCGTTTCGATAAACAGTATGTGCTTGACTCAAATGTGAAAGGGCTATGTCGGAGGAGGGAAAGAGGAATGCTCTAGAAACTTGGATGGAGCCTCCGTTCCCAACTACTGTTTTTGTCGCCATCTCTGTGTCGTTCAACTGTGTTGGAAAGCGGCCGACAAACAACGCAACATAATCCTGATCAGTAACGCCAGTTGCGTAAACGCTTCTCATAACGTTTTCATCATCGAATAGCCCTTGGCGCCCTGTAGTTATTTGGTCAAGGACGGCTTCGATGTTTCGCAAGTCACTCGTCTTATCGTTGCTAAGAAGCAGGTAGTGGTTCACAAGGGTCAGATAACCGGGTGTTGTTGTGTTTTCGCCAATTTCTCGCATCAATAGCCCGTATATCTCATAATTGTCGTAGGGTTGGGGGGCGGGTACTTTCGTATTATTAATCGAGGCAAGCTCACTAGAGAGTAACGCCAGTTTAGTTGAGGAAAGCTGGACGAGTATGGCTGATCCGCTGTATTGGGGCTCAGGTAACTGGATTGCGACCTCGTAAACAATATCGAAAGGAATAATGTCGAAGCCCAATTGTGGAAATTCAATCAGAGGATTCTCGCCGAAGAGGGATGAGTTGCCGCTGACCGAGTAAGCTAATCGATAGTTTATGTATCCCACATATTCCGAGTTTGATGGTACGTATGCCATCCATTCCTGCGTGTTGAAAGCGAAGTCATTGGGAATATGCTGAACTGTAGGAAGTGTTTGGTAGTAAGATACTGCTATAATTATCGTTATGACGATTAATGTGGCTACGAATGAGTATGCGCGTATGCGATCGGGACCGTTCTGCTTTTCTTCTTTTCTCCGTTTTGATTTCAAACTGAAAGCACGAGCTTAATTCTGGGTGTAGCGGTTTAGTAAGGCTGGAATCCGCATTATGTTAACATTTCGCGGCATCGTAGACAGATCCATTCGGCTTGTTCTCGTTTTGCTAGCGGCGGATTTCATTTTAGGCTATGGTCTCATTTTTGCTGGATACCCTTTTGTCGAAACGTTCGGTGACTTCATGTTGCTTGAAGTAGCCGTCCTGTTTGTTCTCGCCGGCCTAATGGATTTCTCATCGTCTCTCGGTGCCGTTCAATTCAGAAGAACGATCCTGCATGCTCGCCAAGAGTACTCAGCCTCCAAACACAAAGAGGTGGAAAGGAAAGCTTCCGTGTTCTTGCTTGGAGGTTTGATAATTTTTTTGGGCCTAGTGGTTTTGGCGATTTATCTTAGGGCCAGGCCTGTATGATAGCGTAAAAAACAGAGGGGTGCGCCGGAGGTTTGTTCTCCTGGCGCAGGTTTTCCTTACTTCGGTGTACTCGACTTTTTCTTACGTCGCACGAACACTACGGCTAGCGCGACGATTATGATGATTGCAATGATCGGTAATGCAACCACCTCGCTGTCCGTAGTCGCAGACGATACTGTAATGGGGTTGGTTACTGCCGGTTGTGTGGAGGATGGCATCCATAGCACTTTGCCGCCAAGCCAATTTGAGCTGTCAGACATTATTGTTTGGTATTCGGCTGAGTCTAGGGTTATCGTTCCGTTATGAATTCCTTGTAGGATGTTATTATTCGGAACGACACCTGTGAAGTTAGCTCTGTACAAAACAGTGCCGAAAGCGGGTGGTGCAGACGCCGAGACTTGGTACTTGCTGGAGTTGTCGGTTAGGGCCGGGGCGAAGTCTGACCAAGTATTACCGCCGTCAGTGCTCTGCTGAACCATGAGTAGCATGTTAGCTGCCGGGCCTGTGCCAGTTATAGTTACAGAGCCGCTGCCTAGCATCGGGCTGCCTGTATAAGCGATAGGGGCAGGTGGTGCAACAGTTACTGAGTACCCTGCTTGTTGCAGAAGCGACGCCGCTGCATTCAGGTCATATGAGTCAGGGGTTAGTGTTGGGTCGTACCATATTCCCCATCCAGGGCCAAGGAAACTCGCGAGCGGGTATCCGGCTCCTGAGAGGAGTTCGCTTACGATGAGGTCGCGTGGGATCATGTGGCTTATTGCCTTGCGGATGTCATTTGCAGCTGAAGCGGCGTTAGATGGGTTGCTCTGTCCAGCGGGTGTCGCGGTCCCTGTGCCGAAGACAGGGTTGTTCATGTTGAATCCCATTTCCTGCCAACCGAGTTCTGTCGCCGTAAGTACTTTGACGTTAGCCAGAGTTTCAAGAGTTGGCTTGTCTTTAGCAAGAGCGTAGTTGTAATCTAATAGATCTACTTGGCCGTTTTTCAAAGCAGCGATTGCAGCGTCCTTGTCACTGATCCACTGAACCTTGTAGGTGTTTATGGAGAATTGGCCCATTGACTGGAGCCCGGTTGCGTTCCAGTAACCGGGGAATTTCGTCAGTGTGGCCACGTTGTTGGTAAAGTCGTAGCTCTGAAGTATGTATGGTCCAGCACCGACAGGGCCTACAGCCGTGTAGCTGCCTGAGCCACCATATTGTTGTGTATTCCAAGTGTAAGTTGTAGGACCGCTAGCAGTGCTGAACGGGGCGCCGTCCCATGTAGAGAACGGATACTTCTCCATGATGTGCATGGGGAAGGGGGCAATCGCGCCGTATACGTCTGCAGTGAATGCATATGGTGCGGGCAAGTGGAATACGAACTGGTACCTGCTCGTTGCGTTCCACCAACCGTCAGTCTCCGGAACTCCGGGGCCGACGTTGTTATCGACACGCACGGTGCCGTTCAAGAACCTGAACGAAACCTTGCTGCCCAAGTATTGGATATTGCTGCCAAGATTCGTGCTTGCTGTTGCAGCGTTGGTTTCTGCATACTCTGTGAAGAGGAAGTCGTTCGCGGTCACTTCAACTCCATCTTGGAACTTCACTCCAGGTTTGATGTTTATTGTCCATGTGGTTCCGTCGGGACTTGACGTGATATTCTGAGCTGTGCCGGGGATGTAGCAACTGCAGCGTGGGTCACCCTCTTGTAGTGCTCCTCCAATAATTGCACCATATACGTAGAGAGCGTAGAAACTGTTTGAGGCTGATGTTATCGCCGGGTTGAGGTTGTTGCCTGGAAATATGTTGGCTGATTCAGCCATGGTTAGGCTGTCTCCACCTGACCAGTGCTGAATATCTGGGAATGTGACTTCGCTGTATAGGCTTGAGTTACCCCAAGCGGTGAATTTGGAGGACATTGGGACTGGGTCTACTGCCTCGTAGATGTAGTTGTATGGTGCGTCTTTGAACACTTGATCTTCGAACTGGTGGGTCAGGCTAGCTTGGGTCGCTGTGTCAGTCGTCGCGTATAGTTTGTCGAAGATTCCGTCCACTGTGGAACTGTTGTAGTAAGCGTAGTTGTTTCCGGAGGGCGGAAGATACGCGGGTCGGCTGTCGAAGTTTGACCGGAAGTCAGGCACAAACGCGGTATAACCCCACCCGATGAAACCGATATCATATCCTCCTTGAGCGAAGGAAGAACCGGGTGCAGCTGTCGCCGCGAACAGGCGATTTGCCAGTTGGTCGAAGTTCACGTAGAATAGTTTGGCATCTATGCCAACGGAGATCATGTTGCTAGTGATGATGCTCGCATATTGCCTTCTTACAGGGTTGCTTGTTGCAGCAATCAAAGTCACAGAGAACAAACCAGGGCTCTGTGCGTAGGCGTTAGTGAATAGTATCGGGACGACACTTGATGCGGTAACATAAATGAGGAGTGCTAGTGATACGCCCTGAAGAACGTATTTCAGAGTTTTGTTCGTCATTTTCAATTCACGTGGGTTGAGTTTTGCAGAGGAACCGTATTTATAGGTTCCCACAAAAATCGTTGGGCTTCGGCTGGGGCTAATCACTCTAGTCTATAGCCGACGGAATTGTTTGACTTCTGTTAGTGGAGTGGTCGCCAGACACAAATGTTAATTGTCTGGCGAACGCGCACTTTCGAAGTAAGGATAGGACTTGGCGAGTCTAGTCCGTTATATCATTCGCCGTTTGCTTTTCATGATTCCTGTGTTCCTTGGAGTTGCAATTTTGACGTTCGCTGTTGGTAACGCCGCTGGAAACCCGATTGATCTTATACGCGCAGGGTTAAGAAACCCGAATCCTGCCGTTCTGGCCGCACTCAGAGCTTATTATCACCTCGACCAACCTACTTGGTTGCGTTTCTTGTACTGGTTAGGAGAACTCGTCCAGGGGAATCTGGGGGTGTCTATTTCAGGTCGACCTGTAGCGTCTCAGATTGCTCCGTGGACGTTTACGACTCTAGAGTTACAAATTCTATCTCTGATCTTGGCTGTAGTGATTGGGATACCGGTAGGCGTGTACTCTTCGAAACATCAGTACTCAAAGCGCGACTACGCAATTACTACTACCGCAATTTTCGGTTATTCAATGCCAACATTTTGGTTAGGAATAATGCTGATTGTAATCTTCTCGCTAGAGTTGGGGTGGCTGCCTAGCAACGGAGCCGTTAGTGTGAGTTCTCTTTGGTGGGGTAATGGTTTTCTCGACCAGATCGCTCATTTGATTCTTCCTACTGTGGTTCTTACTTATGTTAGTTTAGCTACCATAGTACGTTTGGTCCGCGCAAACATGCTTGAGGTGATGAGACAAGACTACATCTTGGCGGCACGTGCGAGCGGACTCAGCGAACATACAGTTACCTATCGGTACGCATTAAGAAATGCAATAAGCCCCGTGGTTACTATTATTGGCCTTGGTTTCGGGGCAGCACTGGCTGGGGCTCCAGCACTCGAAACAACTTTCTCTTGGCCCGGCCTAGGTTATGCATTTACGCAAGCTGCACTAACGCTCGACATCCCATTAGTGGAAGGGATAACCATCGTAATCACCATTATGGTCCTAGTCGCAAACCTAATCACAGATTTGGTATACGCCATGATTGATCCAAGGGTCACTGTTGACTGAGGAGGATCAACTTTGACTGAACGTGTTTCTCGGCGAGGAGCGAGTCAGTGGGCGGTGGCTTGGCGTCGATTCAAACGTAACAAGTCTGGTCTTCTCGGCAGTGCAATCGTGGTCTTCTTCATACTAGTGGCACTGGTGGGACCGTATTTTACGGCCTACCCGGCTCGCAGCTATCAACCCCTCTATGAGGGAGACGCGGGGAATCCGCCGTCCTTTAAGCATCCGTTCGGGGTGGAGGTTTCCGGAATTGACGTGTTTAGTGAGACCATTCAATCTACAAAAAACGATTTGTACGTTGGAATTGCGGCTACGATTATAACCACTCTAATCGGGGTTGCCATAGGGGCCTTGGCGGGTTATTTCAAAGGGTTAGTTTCCGATGTTTTGCTTGGTGTTACGCAAATGTTTTTCGTAATTCCAGTACTTCTATTGATACTTCTGTTCGCGCGTGTGTTTGAAACTCTAATCTTCAAGGGCCTCGGTTTAACCCTGATCGTTCTAATTCTCTCCTTTTTCGGTTGGTCAAGTATCGCATTCATTGTCCGAGGCGAGACGCTCAGAGTAAAGGAGATGGAATTCATCCAAGCAGCACGATCTCTAGGTGCTGGAACGAACAGGTTGCTGTTTCGGCATATCGTCCCTAACATACTCTCTCCCGTCATAGTTGTTGCTACCCTGAATATTGCAGGCTTCATATTGACGGAAGTCGTTGTAAGCTTTCTAGGGTTTGGCGACCCTAATACGTCGACGTGGGGTCTCCTACTGAACGAGGGATTCCCATACGTGAGAACGGCTTGGTGGGTTTCATTGTTTCCTGGGTTGGCGGTCGTCTTTAGTGTGCTTGGATTCAACCTCATGGGCGATGGACTATCGGACGCGCTGAATCCTAGGCTTCGTGAATGAGAAGGTTAAGTGAATGTCCGAGAAACTGCTTGAAATCACAGACCTAAGAACTTACTTCTTCACAGAAGCTGGAGTCGTTAAGGCTCTCGACGGAATATCGCTAGAAGTATACAAAGGACAGGCCGTCGGCCTGGTAGGTGAATCAGGCTCTGGCAAATCAGTGACCGCACAATCAGTGCTTCGCATCGTCCCACGACCAGGAAGAATCGTGACTGGCTCAATAAAATTCGAAGGAGAGGAACTCCTTTCGAAGTCCGAGAATGAGATGCGAAGCCTCCGAGGACCAAAGATGGCGATCGTATTCCAGGATCCAACAACTTCGTTGAATCCCGTTTATACCGTGGAGAAGCAGCTAACCGATATTCTCATACTCCACCGGGACCTTACCAGGGAAGAGGCTTCCAAGAGAGCGCTTTCTCTTCTCGAACGAGTTGGAATTTCGGAACCGGAGAAACGGTTGAAAGCATATCCTCACGAATTGAGTGGAGGAATGAAACAGCGCATCGCCATAGCCAGAGCGCTTTCGTGCGAACCCGTACTTCTCTTCGCTGATGAGCCAACAACCAATCTAGATGTCACTATTCAGGCTCAGGTGCTGGAGCTGCTAAAGCAGTTACAAAAAGAATTGAATATGACGATGGTAATGATCACGCATGACATGGGCATAATTGCTGACTTAACTGAACGTGTAACCGTCCTCTACGCCGGCAAGGTAATGGAAGTCGCTGATACACCAACATTATTCAGATCTCCAAAACATCCATACACCGAGGCTCTTCTCAAAGCCGTTCCTAGTGTAAAGCAAACACGTGCACTTGAGGTCATTCCCGGTAATATTCCCAACCTAATTGAACCACCAACAGGATGTGTTTTCCACCCTCGTTGCAAGTACGCCAAAGACATCTGCATGAAACAGGACCCTCAACTTGAGAAAGTCACGGAAGGCCACTTTGCCGCATGCCATTTCTGGAGAGAGCTGAAACTCGAAGGGAGATCTGCCTGAGTTGGAAACTGGTTTCGACAATCACCCTATTCTCGAGGTGAAAGGTCTCGTAAAGTACTTCGAGGTGCTAGAGCGCGGAGTAATTCGAAAACGTAAGATCGGCGAGGTTCATGCGGTCGACAACATTTCTTTTCACGTTTCTTCCGGGGAAACGCTTGGGTTGGTGGGTGAGAGTGGATGCGGGAAGACGACTACGGGGAAGGTGGTTCTGTTTTTGGAGCGTCCCACATCTGGATCGGTCTCATTTGAGGGAATGGATGTCATCGCTGCATTTTCGCATGGAAACAAGGGTGACTGGAAGCAAATCCGTCGCAGCATGCAAATGGTGTTTCAGAACCCATACAACTCCTTAGACCCTAGAATGACTGTTTATGATATTGTTAGCGAAGCTTTCGTGATTCATCGGAATATTCCAAAATCTGAATGGAGAGATCGCGTATACGATCTGCTCAAGATGGTGAACTTAGAAGCGTACCATGCTGAGAGGTATCCGCACGAATTCAGCGGGGGACAGAGGCAGAGAATCGCTATAGCCCGTGCGCTGGCAGTGGATCCTAAGTTCGTAATCCTTGATGAACCAGTTTCATCATTGGATGTCTCAATTCGTGCTCAAATCCTCAACCTACTCGTAAACCTACAAAGAGACAAACACCTGTCTTATCTCTACATTTCACACGATCTAAGCTCAGTCCGTCAAATTAGTCAACGAGTTGCTGTGATGTACCTAGGTGAGATAGTCGAACTAGCCGCTTCCGACGAACTTTTCGACCGACCCCTGCACCCATATACGCAAGCGCTTATCTCCGCTGTTCCAGTGCCTGACGTGGAACATCATACGACACGCATTATTCTCGCCGGAGAAGTTCCAAGCCCGATCAACCCTCCGAAAGCGTGTAGATTCCATCCTCGATGCCCACATGCGACGGACATCTGCCGAGACGTCACTCCTGCATTTGAAGACAAGCTAAAGAAGGGGCACTTCGTAGCTTGTCATCACGCTGATAAGTTCCTCTAGGCTAAGGGAATGAGTGCCAGAACAATCTGGATTACAGGCACCGCACTCATTACTCTCAGCCTCATCTTCCTCGTCTTCGGCACCATAATGCCTTATTACAAATCTCCTCAACGCCTTGAGGGAACCGGTCCCAACGTCAACTTCACTGCCGAACGCATGTATTGGATCAACTCTTACTTCATTCCACCAATCGACAAAGGAACCGAGATCAGCCTAAACGTGCTCAGCGATCGGCCTGGAAG
>DATIYC010000203.1:0-6745 GCA_035517955.1 Candidatus Acidiferrales bacterium
GCTTCTTTAACAACTCGAGCTCCAAGCAAGGCTGTCTCGGTTTGGGAAGGTGGTTTGAGGCGAAGTGTCGATATGACGGCGACACGACCAGGACACCTTGCCTCTCCAAAAACGTAGTTCATCCCGGGAACGTACAAGTCGAATGGAGCAACACCGAGCAGAAACTTAACGTTCGCTGTTTGAACCACTCCCTCTAGAATTGCCAATATGCGAGTTGAATGATATTGGTAGCGGCTAGGGTCATACGCCTCTGCAACTTCGTCAAATGGGGCAAGTTCCCTAACGTCGAAGTCTGGTAATTTGGCGGATAGTTGCTGCTTTAGACTGTAAATCGGATAATCAGAAATTGGACCAAGTTGGATTAGGCCAAGGGTTTCAGACATTACAGATCTCGCCTGGCTTAGGTGTCGAGGTCTCTAACCCTAATTCTTGCGACGCCCAATCTGCCAACAGTTTGCAGTTTGATTCATCTCCATGGATGACGAATACGTGTGTGCGTTTGTCAACACTTCTCAGAGTCTCTTCAAGCTGTGTCTTTCCCCCATGTGATGAGAAATCAAATTTCTCGACCCGCGCTGAAACCTTTCGAGCCTTCCCATGCAACATGAACCTTCCCTCATCCAGCAGGATCCTGCCGGGTGATCCTTCGACTTGGTAGCTTACCAGGAAGATACCATTGCTTTCTTTCGTTGCAATGTTCTCCATGTAAAATACTGAGGCGCCACCCTTGAGCATGCCTGCCGGCGACACGATGACGCTAGGGGTTCGCGCGGCCCGTCTCCTGTCGCGCCAATTCCCAATCTGCTCAGCGTTCCTCATTGCCCTACGGAAAAGTTGCTCGTCCCGTAGCGCTTTCGGATATGCTTCGAGCATTCTGATAGCATCTAAGGCCATGCCGTCAACAAACACTGGCTGTGTAAAATTGTGGTCAGCCAGCATGCAGATAATCTCCTGAGAACGTCCAACCCCAAATGCTGGCACCAACACTGTCCCACCCGCTTCAACAACCTCCTTGCACGCAAGGACAAAGTTTCGTTCTGACTCTATCCGGTCTGGGTGGTCCTGGGTGGCGTACGTGCTCTCAATGACAATTGCATCCAAGTTCCCGTATTCTCTGTCGGCGCCAGTAACGAGATGGGTTGGTACCAGGTTGAAGTCGCCAGTGTACAAGATTCGTTTGCCGTCATTTTCAGCGATGACTTGTGCGCTGCCGGGGATGTGGCCAGCGTTGACGAGGGTGATCTTGAAGTCGTTAATTGTGAATTGCGAGTGATAATCGACGGGTACGGCATGGTTCATCATGTTTTCCAGGTCTATGTACTCGAAGGGAAGATAGTAGCCGCTAAGCTTGATCATGTCTCTTACCAGTACAGTCGTTAGTTTGAATGTTGGTTCAACAGCGTACACTGGAAGTTTGAGAGATTGAATATAGAATAACGGTATCAGCCCACTGTGGTCAAGGTGGGCGTGGGTGAGGACTACCGCGTCTAACTCCCTTGGTGAAACGTGGACTGGGAATCCGACTTCGTGGTTTATCATGACTCCGTAATCCATGAGAATCTGACTGCGCGCGCTCTTAACGGCGACAGCAGACCTACCTACTTCTTGGCATGCTCCTAGGAACCGCAGTTGCATCCGTAATCAGCTAATCACTAAGTGATTTGAATAGACTTTCGCTAACTTCCATCAACAATGTAAGAGTAGCGCCTAACCGTACATGCCCCGCAAGGACCGGGCCGTTTGCTGTAACCGCCTATCAATCTCCTCCTCGATATCCGCCGCATCATACTCCAAGTCCTTCACGCTCACTTTGAGACCGTAAGCCTTTGACACAGCCCTGATCGCTGTGGCCGCTGCTTTCGGATCCGCGTGATCCGCCGAGGCGTATGGTAGTACGGCGATCGCTGGGAACTCGCCCTTCTCGAACTCGCCGAGCATTATGGCCAAAGGTCCATAAACAAACAATCCAGCTTCAAGTGTGGGATGTTTCATTTTCATTTTCGCAAGCGAATATTTCGCTGTTGGAACAACTCGAACGCCATCTGAACCAGACTGTAAGCTCGCGTCCAACCCTCCAATCATCACAGCATCCTTGAACTTGTTACGCATCACCCATTGCGCGAGAATTTTCGCGAACTCAGACTCCTCTGTCCTATGCGGAGAGAACTCTAGCTTAACCAGCACGATTTTTCCGGCTCTGTACACCTCGAACGGTGTGACCAAGCCAGTTTCTGAGGTGGCGATGAATGGTGGAGGATGTGCTACATCGACGAAACCAATGCGTTTGGCATTAAGAGAATGGACTAGGTACGATACTGAGATGTAGCCAGTCTCTCCCACCCCGTGGAAGCCAGTTATGAGTGTAGAGTTGCGAAGGTTCGAGGTTCGAACCATGAAATTAACAGGCAAATAAATTTCCTCAACTAATCCAAAGGACGGCCCGAGCTAATTTTGCCTGGCTTAGTTATCCGACTGTAATAAGTTCGTTTGGTTCAGACAAATCGCGCCAAGAGACATCACGTTAGCGGATGGGGAAGGGCCTATGTCTCGCGTTCTTTTGCTTCAGTCCAATCCGGGTTGAGCAGGACTCATTCGCAGAAAAATACTTATAGCGGCCTTTTTTTCTATGGATAACAGTCACCTGAGGTAACAAAATATGTCCTACCTAGCTGGTCAACCTGTACTAATCTTGAAAGAAGGTTCTACTAGGAACCGTGGGCAAGACGCCCAACGAAGCAACATCACTGCCGCGATAATTGTTTCTGAAGTCGTGAAAACCACCCTCGGCCCCCGAGGAATGGATAAAATGCTCGTCGACAGCCTTGGCGACGTGACAGTCACAAATGACGGAGCAACCGTCCTTGACGAGGTTGATGTTCAGAACCCCGCGGCCAAGATGATGGTTGAAGTCGCAAAGACGCAAGATGATGAAGTCGGCGACGGAACCACCACAGCGGTAATACTCGCTGGTGAACTGCTTAAACGAGCGGAAACCTTGCTTGACGATGAAGTTCACCCCACAACTATTGTTGCAGGCTACAAGAAGGCTGCGGACAAAGCCGTGGAAGTTCTCGAATCCCTCTCCGAGCCCGTCAAGCTGGAGGACAAGGCAGCGCTAAAGAAAGTCGCCATGACCGCCATGCACAGCAAGGGCCTAGGAGGAGCTCGCGAACACTTCGCGGACATAGCGATTGAAGCCGTTCAACAAGTTATGGAAAAGCGCGGAGATACGTGGACTGCGGATATCGACAATATCCAACTTGTAAAGAAGGAAGGCAAGAGCCTTCTAGACACGGAGCTTGTTAAGGGAATCATAGTCGATAAGGAGACCGTTCACCCCGGAATGCCGAAGACGGTCAAGAATGCAAAGATCGCGCTCCTTGATGCTGCACTTGAGATCGAGAAAACTGAGATGTCAGCTGAGATTCGAATAAACGACCCCACCCAGATGAAAGCTTTCCTGGATGAAGAGACACGAATGATGAAGGAGATGGTGGACAAGATTAAGGGAGCCGGTGCAAACGTCGCCCTTTGCCAGAAAGGAATCGACGATACGACTCAACACTACCTAGCCAAGGAAGGAATCATGGCGGTTAGGCGAATCAAGAAGTCGGACATGGAAAAGCTGGGCCGTGCTACTGGCGGCCGCGTCGTAACGAACCTGGATGACCTCAAGGCTGCAGACCTTGGAAAGGCGGGTCTCGTCGAAGAGAGGAAGATCGGAGACGATAAGATGGTGTTCATTGAGGGTTGCAAGGACCCCAGGTCTGTAAGCGTACTCATTCGCGCCGGATTGGAACGGTTGGTGGACGAGGCGGAGAGAGCGTTGAAGGATGCACTCTCGGTAGTCATAGACGTCGTTCAGAAACCAAAAGTAGTCGTGGGCGGAGGAGCCATCGAAGCTGAACTCTCGAAGAAGCTGAAAGATTATGCTGGAAAAGTTGGCGGACGCGAACAGTTAGCTATCGAGGCTTTCGCTGGAACCTTAGAATCTATACCCAAGACACTTGCCGAGAACGCTGGCCTAGACCCAATTGACATTATGGTCTCGTTACGGGCGGCTCATGACAAGAAGGGCGGCACGGATCAGGGCGTAGACGTGTTCAAGGGCGAAGTCAGAGACATGAAGCGACAAGGAGTTGTAGAACCCTTAAAGGTCAAGGAACAAGCAATCCGCTCAGCAACAGAAGCTGCATCAATGATTCTGCGAATCGACGACGTAATCGCAGCAGCCAAACCACCTCCAACGCCGCCACCGAAAGGCGGAGAGATGCCAGAGTACTAAACGCCCCCCTACACACGGTTAAAATAGCGTACAAACGCGTTAGTCGGCTTGCTCCGGGCAAATGTGGCTCCGGTAGTATAGCCCGGTCAAGCGCAACGCGCCGAGAGTATGTTGGCCTCTCGAGTACAGAAGAAAGTCAGCGACGCGGGTTCAAAAGCGATCCAATAATCGCTGAAACTCCCGCCCGGAGCACCATTTTCCCATCCATTGCCCCTCACACAACGATGTGATGAGCGCTACGCAAAACATTCGGCTCTTTGCATGATCGGATTTACGGTCCCCATTGCTCAAGTATCAATTGCTTAATCTCGGAGAGAAATAAGCCCGTAACTGCTCCGGCAAGCAATTCCGCCTCTGTTTTTCTATCGTTCTCGAAAGCTATCCATGTAAGTGGTGTCAAAACTAATCCTAGCAGAAAATGATGAAGGTGGATTCGCTGATGTGTTACGTAGAGTCTCAGATGGAGAAAGTCCGCAAAGAACCTAGTAGCGCCATATGAGGCGACGGCTGTCAAAGCGAAACGAAGAAACTTGGACCCATTTCCGTTCCTTCTACTCCGATCACTTTCAACCATTTTCCGCGCTTCCCTTGTTCTGAATTCCGTTTCATCTAATCCTTTTCAGTATTTCCACTAGTACGGATGTTTCCATCCCGGAGATGCAGGTAGTATCACAAACATCTACAAATGTTCTTGCGAAGACCTTGTTGACTCTTACGAGTAGAGAATAGTGGGGGCGAATGGAGCACTTTCATTGCAATGAAGTGTTCACTCGTAACGCAGAAGATTGCTCAGGTCTTGATGGGAGTAGATCCGTTGGGTGGTGTAGGAGTTGTTACTATGCGTGAGTCCACTACTTCTTTATCCATTTCAGGCAACTCGTACCATTGTTTCTTTTCCCCAATACGAGCCCTGAGCTTCCACTTCGTACTCTTCGGTGCTGTCTCCATTCTATTCTGCAAATCTTGTATCCGCTTCTGAACTGTCTTTTCTGATTCGGGCTCGAGTTTGTAGGTTGGAAGTGCGTTGAGGATGTTGGTTAGGTTGATTGAGAAAGTCTTGTAAACACCCCAGTCTTCCCCGCAGAGTTGCGCGAAGTACGCTCCGTTTATTGCGTCAGGGTTGTTCGAATCAGCAATCTCATGATCATGAATCAGCGATATGATATCTCTGTACTCTCGCTCTGTTATCTCAACGACTTGGAGTTTCGTTGCGAGAAGATCCACCAGTGGAATTGTGTATTTATCGAGAGTTAGCCGGTCTTTGAAGTTGAATTTGTGGCACATCTCGAATACGTCGAGGAAAATGTCAATTCTCCTCCCATTCTCGATGTCGTTGAATATGAGGCGGGAGTCGCCGTGAAGTGCGTTGAAAATATCGCGCGGTGTGTAGCCTAAGTCGATGAAAAGTTTCTTCATCCCCCGCGCCTGTTTTCTCAAACCCATGAAATCTATGTCAGCGTATTTTCGCGCGAGGTTTCTGTGAGTGGCGCTTGGGCATCGAAATCGTATTGCCATTCCACCAAACAGCCGCAGAGTTATCTGATTCTTCTCGGCTGTGTCGATTATTCGCTGTGCCTCTTGAACTATGTCAGTGACCGGTGGCGTAAGTTATCCCTTCTCCGAAGCAATAACCGACCATATGCAACAATGTGCCAATATAAGGAATTGTGCGTGGTTCAAGAATTGGTCGAATTTTGGCGAACGAAACGCTTGGTTCCCAACAAGGATTTGTGAGGAACGACTTGAGCGCAGCGCATAACTTTCCATACTAAGCATTTTTCTGTCCCATGTTTCTGTCTTCAGAGATAATCTCTCAGGTTGGACAGACTGAATTAGCTCCGTCCATGATGGAGTAGCTTTATCAGCGCTCGCTTCGCTCATTGGAGCTTGGAAATTAGCACGTGTCCGTTCTCGATACTGCAGATTGGCCGATAGGTACTCGGCACGATCCAAAAGTACGTGTCGAGGCCGAGAACTATCAATGCGGTTGCGATAGCAGTCACCATTGCGGTGGCGATGAATGTCGAACCGAACGTGATCTATGTTTGCTCGAAAACTCTACTTGAATTAGTAGTCCTCATTTCGGCTAAGTCTTTTTGGAAGTCAACGATTTGGTTGTGCTATTCAGGTGGAATTTGTTTGAATACTAAGTCTAGTGGAAGGCCTCTCCTTCGGTTCACTATATAACTTATGATAATGACGAGTGCGCCAAGTCCATAGATTGAGCCGTACATAGTTATTGAGAAGTTGTCGATCGGAAGGGTTCCTGACTTAGAAAAGTTGTTTGAAATGACCACAGCTGGGTTGGATTCGACCCAGAGTAGTGGTGGGCCCGGAGGGATTCGAACCCTCGACCAGCAGGTTCCTCAGTTCAGGCATATGAGCTTCGACGTTTAGGCACTGTCGCTCTAGCCTAGCTGAGCTACGGACGCTCAGCCAAATTGAAGTGACTTAGTACTA
>DATIYC010000204.1:0-16738 GCA_035517955.1 Candidatus Acidiferrales bacterium
ACTGCTCTCAAAGGTGGAACCGATAGCGCGACACTATGACGTTAGGACTTCCATCGTCAACAAGTAATGGTATTTGCGCTCGAGTCGTAATCGAAGAGCCAAAGTGTGATCTAGGGTGCGCTGAACTTAGAAACGTTTCGAAATCTGATTCCAGCCGCTGAATAGTTACACATTGGGCATCGACCTTCGTTTCCTTGTTCCAGTGCTCAGGTGGTAAGTACTTGCAAAGCAGGCTTCCACTCGTTCTAATTCGACGACGAAATAACAGAACTTGTCTAGCGTGCTGAGCTGAACACAGTTTTCAGTATGATGCCTGAAGAAAGAGTAGGCTTTCCAACAATTCGAGCCAACTTTTACAACAGCCTCTTTGATGAGTAAGTCCGAAATTATTCCAAGCTGGACAGCCAGTGGTTCGGATGTTATCGGGAGGCTGGTATTGCGCCGAGTTGTTGCATCATTGTGAATACGTCGGCCAAACCCCAGTGTTCCACAGCTTTTCCTACGGATATGCGGACGATGTCAATGCCCTTGACGCTAATTTGTTTGCCAGTCGGAGGCATACTCATGAGCGCGCCCTTGTGTGTTCCCTTCATCGTAGAACGGACAACAACCTTGTCTCCGCTTTCAAAAATATCCTCAACTACAAGGTGCAAGTCCGGAAACGCTTGTCGCAAGCCTAAAATGACCTGCTTGAACCCCTCAATACCCTGTCCTTGGCCTGGGAACGGGTCGTGATCGATGAAGCTTGCAGACATGAATTCATCGGCACCCTTCAAGTTTCCCTTGTCAAACACTTCCTCCATGAATCGACGTATTTTCGTGATGTTTTCATCAGGCAAAATTTCCACAACGGAGTATGCGCTATATGTACTATATAATTCTCTGGATACCTAGCTCGTAGGTTTGATAAGGCCTACGCTACAACCAAGCACGAGCCAGATAATGAATCGCGCTTCCTGAATACACGCGTTTCCCGCAAAACTTGCTTGCTCGTCAACCGCCTTAGAGTCTCCCACTTGATAGGTACGCGGTGAAACCTACCTGTGACGCTATTATCTGGCACTTAATTATGGGGTGGCTGTAACATAATGACATGCTGGCATGGTTGAGATGTTTCCAAATCGAGCCGACAAAATAGACTCTCTAGATCTCGCGATACTTGAAAAGTTGCTTGCCAACAGCAGAATCCCATTCAAGGAGCTGGCAAGGCAGACTCACACTGATCAGCGAACTATCGCGACTCGTTACCAGCGACTAGTGAAGTGGGGAATAATCGGATCCGCCACTATTCAAGTGAACTGGTCAAAGATCGGGTTCGACGCTATGGCTACGATTGGGACCACAACACCTGCCGACGAGGTGAATAGGCGAAAACTGCTCGACTTCATCAAGGATGAGTGCAGAGTACTTGAGGCCTTCTTAGCGTTAGGCTCTCATGAGTATGTTCTCAGAGTCATAGACAGCGATGCCACCAGTCTCAGAAAACAGATAATCACGCCACTTGAGCTTCTGACCTCAGGTTTGGGTACGTCCGTCCTAGTTGAACGAGTGAAATCACCCGACTATCAAGCGCTATTAGAGTATGCCAAGAAGAAACTGCCACGCTCCAGTCGAAAGGGCAAAAATCGAAAAGGCCATTGATCGGAAAGAGAAAAGGGTAGTTCAGCCACACGTCGTTCTTTATCGCTTACGCTGGTTTAGCCATGCCCATAACGTCGCTTTTGCTGACGTTCATGTTGTGCATGGTCTTGGCGTGCTGCTGAACTAAGGTTACGAGTTCATCCTCCGACTCGCTTCGTACGCGGAAACTACAGGGAGGACTACAGGTGACTTCCTTCGCCAAAATTTCTCACTTAACTGAATTGTTTGCGTATGAATATTTGAAGATTTGAAGCACTCGCATCTCTAACTTTGGTCAAATCTTCACATTGTTATTTTATGACAGTCATATGAACCTGCTATGCTACACTATCGCAATTTCGTGACCGCTTCCGGTAGGAAGAAGGCGTTAGCATACGGTAAGTACGTACGATCTATTCGATCAATGAAAATGCATATTAATACGTCTCGCAAACTGCGAAATTGAGTCAGCATGATAATTTTGGTTCGCATCGATTACGAAGGCGAAGATATGCAGAACGATCTCAAGAAAATGGGTGAAATCCACTCTAAGATAGAAAAAGCGACAGGAGGCAAAATAGAAGGCCCCTACTTCCCCCAACAGAGCACACTCCTCTACATCTTCCACGTCGATAAATACGAGCGACTGAACGAGGCGGGGCGCGTATGGTACGCAGAGATGGGGAAGTTGAAGCTGCCTTTCGTTCCGAACACATACGAGGTCGCGGTAACCCCTCAAGAGTTCTTTGGCGCCTGAAGGAGTAGAAAAAACATGAAAACATTCTCAGCAGCCTTTCCAGTACTTCCAGGTAAAGAGGGAGCGGCTAAGCAATTCGCCGATGCGTGTATGGGGTCGCGACGAAAGGAATGCGTCGAATACCTAAAACGAGTCGGCATATCAAAAGAGTCATGGCATCTCCAGAAGACGCCGATGGGATCATTCGTCGTGGTCCATTTCGAATCCGAAGACCCAGCAAAGTCGTTCAAGATCCTCGCCGAATCGGCGCACACATTCGACGTATGGTTCAGGCAACAGGCACTGCTGATCAGTGGCGTTGACCTCGGCAAGCCAATGGAAGGCGCCCCACCCGAGGAAATCTTCAACCTAAGCACTTGAACCAAGATCGGAAGGAGTCTTGAGCAGAATGAACGAGAAAGCTGTCACCGACCTTAAGGGCCAAGTCAGGGGCGATGTTATTCCGCCCAATGACGAACGATATGATGCCGCGCGTAGAGTCTACAACGCTATGATTGACAAGCGTCCAGCGGTTATTGTTCGCTGCGTAGATGTAGCGGACGTCATCTCGGCCGTGAAATCGGCGCGCGCCGAAGGTTTAGCAGTTGCAGTTCGAGGTGGGGGGCATAGTGTGCCTGGGTTCGGGACGGCGGATGATGCAGTCGTAGTAGACCTGGCCCGGATGAAGGGGACCCGCGTCGACCCCGCGTCAAAAACCGTATGGGCCGAGGGAGGCTGCACTTGGGGGGACTTCAACCACGCAAATTACGCGTTCGGTTTGGCAACTACTGGCGGAATCATTTCAACCACAGGAATCGGTGGGCTCACACTAGGCGGAGGAATCGGATATCTAACGCGAGGTGCTGGTTTGTCTTTGGATAATCTAGTTTCGGCCGATGTCGTTCTCGCTGACGGGTCGTTCGTGACTGCGAGTGAGAAGAACCATCCTGACCTCCTTTGGGCGTTGCGGGGTGGCGGAGGCAATTTCGGTGTCGTAACAAGTTTCCAGTACAAATTGCACCCGGTCAAAGACATTGTAGGCGGGGTAATGCTCTTTGAGGTCGGAGACGCACCAAAGGTAATGAAAGCTTACAATGAGTACATTACACATGCGCCTCGCGAACTCGGCGCTTTCTTTGCATGGCAAATAGCTCCACCCCTTCCATTCATCCCAGAGAAACGTCACGGTGATACATTCTGCGCAATGGTAATGTGCTGGACCGGTCCACCAGATCAAGCAGCTAAAGCCTTCGCTCCGTTCCGAAGCGCAGCCCCAGTTGTCGCCGAATTTGTCTCACCCATGCCATACCCCGCCATGAACAGTCTTTTCGACGGCCTCGTGCCACCAGGACTTCAACATTACTGGAAGGCCGTTTTCGTGCGAGACCTCACCGATGGAGCAATTGATGCACATATGAAGTTCGGCCCGAAGGTTCCAGTCGTAAATTCCACAATGCACATCTACCCCATCAACGGGGCCGTCCACGATGTGGCAGCAGATGCTACCGCGTTCGGTCATCGTGACGCGAAGTACGCGACGGTAATAGCTGGCATGTGGCCTGACCCGAAGCAGAACGACGCCAACATCCGCTGGGTCAAAGACTACTACGCTGCTTTAGCTCCTCATTCCGAGAAAGGAGGATACATCAACTTCGCAGCCAGTGACGACTCCGATCGAGTCGCCGCCAACTTTGGCCGCAGCTTCGATCAGCTACGCAAACTGAAAGCCAAGTACGATCCAAGTAACCTGTTCAGAATAAACCAAAACATCATGGGCACGTAGCTTTCGCGTACAGGCAAATACTGCCAAGTAACGCATTGCCTAATGGCAGAGTATTTGAGCGCGCCTACGAGCTCTAATCTGCCTTAAGAGAAGGTACGCGTGGAGTTACGTTGAAACCTAATTTTCTTACTTGGATACTTTTGCTTCTCATTATGCTGTGTTTTGCTGCCAACAGCGTCATCACTCGGTACTTGGTTCTGCTAAGCCAAGTCTCGCCCTTCCTCGTAACGGTCGTCCGATTCATTAGTGGCCTTGGTACCCTGCTGCTCTTATCCGCGATTAGACCGGCAACGTTTCGTTACGACAGACCAGACTCGTCTTACCTTATCGGAGCAATATTCCTGGGGGTTTACGCTTTTTCGATCTCGTATGGATACTTGTTCATTCCAGTTGCGGCTGGAACGTTCGTGTTTTACACATTCGTGGTGGTGACGATGGCTGCGTATTCCGTTTTCGTGGATAAGGAGAAGTTTACGGTCAGGTTGGGGATTGGGCAGTTGCTAGGTCTGCTGGGAGTGCTGATCATAACATTTGGAGGAATTACTTCGGTTACTCTGCTCGGAGTTCTTCTCATGGCTGCAACGGGTGTATCTTGGGGCTTGTACTCCGCTTACGGGAGGAGGTTCAGTATTGCCTTCAGCTACACGTTCAACTGCTTTCTAATCTTCGGGGCGATAGCTGCTCTGTTGTCGTTAATTGCGGTTGGGCTCTATGGCGGGCGGATCTACGCCGGCCTCTCACCGCAAAATCTCGAATTGGCATTGTACATGGGAATGGTGAGCACCGCACTCAGTTACGTAGTCTGGAACGCAACCGTCAAGAAGATCACGGCCTCCCTAGGCGGACTCACGCAACTCATTGTTCCCATTCTTGCTCCAGTCATGGGACTAGTATTCCTGAGGGAACAACTGACTTCCCGTCTTCTGTTCGGCGGCATCTTCGTTCTATCGGGTATCTACCTAATCGGGTCACAGACCTCCCGTAATGCGGCGATAGCCAAATCCAAGGGCGTGTCGACTAGGTCTCAAGGTTCATAGTGTATCCATCCGCTGAGACAGTTTCTTGTGTCAGCCTTCCGATTTGAAGCGAAAGGCGTCTAAACTCACACAACACTCCCATGATGCCAAATGCACCATGGCCATTATCGGAGGAGTGAGAGCCATTCTCGAAGCAATGCTCGCAAGGATCAGAGTAAACCGCGTAAAGAAGCGTTGCTAGCCCCAGAACGAATGCTAGCTAAATGATGTACTTCCGGTAATGCGTGATGGAATACGCTTCCGCTTCGTCATAAGACATAGTGTAGATTCAGAGAATCCATTTGCTTGAATTGGATGGATAAATATGATACAAAGTGGAAATAGACGAATCATCCTCAAAACCTTATTTGCGCTTTAACCTTCGCAGTCATGGATCGATTGCGAAGTGAAGTAGGTTTTGAGCGTTCGAGAGTTTGTTGATAATCTCGCTAGTTGGTTAGCGGACAATGCGAAATCGTTCTACATACTTCCCGACTCGGTTGAGATGACACTAAGTCTATGCCTGGTCCTCTATTTCGCTTCAAGGTTTATCCAGCAGCCGTAATGCTTCGATCTTTCGATTGAGATTTGGTGGCGTTGCCCTTGGTCTTACGACGGCAACAAGCATAGTCATTAGAACGTACCTTTCCAAGATATCTGATGAAAGCGCTGGATGTTTCGAATATTTGTAGAAAAATACATAGACTATATAACATAAATATCGCATTGCTCTTCGACATAACAGGAATTGTTTGGAATGCAAGCCAAAAGCCTGGCATCTATGGAACTCAAGAGTCTGAACTCTCCCGACGAAATTCGCACCTTCGAAAGAGGCAAGCTTGAACTTGTGAAAATAGGAGGAGCAACCGTTGGCCGCGCGGTTTTCCAGCCCGGATGGCGCTGGTCAACTTCACTCAAGCCTTTGGTAAACACGAAGAGTTGTGAAGCTCCTCACTTCCAGTACCACGTGTCAGGAGTATTACACGTCGTCATGGATGATGGAACTGAGAAAGATTGCAAGGCTGGTGACGTCTCACTCCTCCCGTCTGGCCATGACGCGTGGGTTGTAGGGAACGAGCCGGTCGTTGTTGTTGATTTTCAAGGCATGATCGACTACGCCAGCAAGCTAAGTGACTCGACACACGTAAGCCGTTAGACAAAAGTAGTCTGAGGTACACATACCATGAGCCACGATGACCGCATCGCGGTTGTTCACTTTACGGCCCCGACATGCTGGTGGTCGTGGGGTTATGAGCCTGTGTTCAATCGGTTGAAACTAGTGTACGGCGATCAAATTCGCCTTCTAACATTCTATGGCGCCGTGTACGAGGACGTTGAGGAGTATAAGAAACATTACGAGCTTGACGACGGGGGAATGGTCAAATGGGCTAAGGAATCACAGGGGATCATGGACGTACCGATGCATCTGAACTATCGTTTCGATCGGATGCCCAAGAACCTTCTCCCGGCGACGCTTGCTGTTATGGCTGCTGAAAGGCAAGGGCCAGAGAGTGGTCATCGATTCTACCGTGCTTTGCTTAGGCGAAACGTCGTCGAAGATCAAGATGTAACAAGTGAAACGATCATTAATGAAGCGGCAGGAGAGGCGAACCTTGACCTTGTCAAGTTCATGGCTGATAGAGCAGATGAGTCAGGCCTTAAGGCTGATCTCGAAAGACAAGGAGAGGGCGCCCCTCATGTTCACGTAGGATTCTACAACATCGGCATAACAGATGGCCATGGACGCACAGTTATCTTAGATCAACAGTTCCAACCCTCGATAGCCGAAGGCGCAATAGACTATTTGACAGGCGGCAAACTCAAGAAGACAAAACCTACAGATATCCTCAGTTACCTGAAAAGACAAGGTCCAACCTCTCTCGTAGAGGTCCAACGCGTTTTCGACGTCTCGTCAGACCTCGCCCAATCAGAATTGCAACGATTGGAAGCCAGCGGGGAGTCAAAACGTTTGACGCTTGCGGATAGCACCTTTTGGACAGCCTAGTGAGAGCATACACCAAAACTGACTTTCAATCCTTGCCATCGCACGAACATGAAGTCGAATAATGACTCATAAGACGTTGTGGTTCAAAAATGGCATGGAAATATACAGACGATTACTACAAGAACTACACTCGCGAAACTTGGAACGAATGCGCCGAGCGATATAGTCCGTTAGCGACCCAGTTAGGACAATTCCATAAGCCACTGATCGACCTCGTCAAACCAAGTCCCGGTAATACAGTTCTAGATGTATGCACTGGCCTAGGCGAGCCGGCGATGAGCATCGCAACAAACATAGCACCCACGGGCCACGTAACCGGTATTGATCTATCGGCTAACATGACGAAGATAGCGACGAGATGCGCCGCGGAAAGGGGGCTCAAGAACATCCGTTTCCTAACAATGGACGCGGAAAAACTGAATTTCCCCTCAAACAACTTCGACGTGACAATATCTTGCTTTGGTTTTCAGATCGTGACCAATCCGGGAGCCGCGGCTAAGGAGATCCTTCGAGTCCTTAAACCAAAAGGCCGAGCAGGATTCACAGTTTGGAGTACCGGCGACCGAACGCCGGCTCTGGATGTACTCGTCGGCCCCTTGATGGAACACGCCACTCCAGACGAAGACGGGTATCTACCAACTCCATACGAACTAGGTGGCCCTCATGAACTCACGAATATGTTGAAGGAAAGCGGTTTCTCAAATCCAACCGAAGTCAGAATTTCAGGGAACTGGGCAGCTGATAGTGTCGATGACTACTTGGCGATGTTGCTCGACGGTTCTCCTCTGGGTCACTCTTTGAGTGAAGAATCTGAAGACGTTCAGGAAGAAGTTCGCGAGAAATCGAAAAGAAACATATCGAAATACTCAACGGAACGAGGCGTTGTAATTCCAGCGGAATGCGTAATCGTGACTGCATCAAAACCTCCCTGAGAACTAGAGTATTCCTGGTTTACATCGCCACTGAGTGAACGTACTTCTGCATCCACTTAGGATGGCAAAGGATACATACCGACTTGTAACGACGCGAAGCATGATGGCCTCTCATTGCATTTCTGATCTTGCGGGGTCATTGGCGGGAAGTACGTCTTTTGCCCAGTCGAAGCGTTTCCATTCTGGAATAGGGGGTTTGCATGATCTTCTGGGAACGTACTTCGAACGCTGGATCAATTTGTACTGGTGTATGTAGCGCGGACAGTTCGGAAAGACTTTGTGGGCACGCACTCTTATTATGAATTGAGCTTCAGGGTATTCATCCATGAGGGGGTCTTGTTGGTTTATGCTTGCTTCACCGTTTACTCTGAGTCGGTCGCCTTCCTCCAGGTCAATGAACAGCAATCCTACATTCGGGTTCTTGAGGAGGTTACCCATTGAAAGGTACATACCGTTTCCGTCGTAGTTGGGAAATGCAAGCGTGTGCTCATCCACAACCCTCACAAATCCTGGATCACCGCCCTTGTACGAACAGTTTGGTTGCCCCTTCTCATCTGCCGTTGCCAGAAAGAACATATCGCGGTTCTCTATGAGTTCCTTGTAGTCAGTCAACTTGTCTGTGACGAGGACTTCGTTGATGCGATCCGCCATTCGTCTGGTATCAAACTGATCTTGAAGGACTCTATTCCCTTCGTGGTACATTTCAGCGGGCATGGCCCGATTATGTTCTCACTGGTTCTTAAGGCAGTACCAAGAGATTGTCGGCATATACGTACAATGCAGAAAAAGCGCGTGTGCGCATCCGTTTATTCACCCGTGAAAAGTCTGTAGAGATGCATGCGTCTCCGCGATGGTCTTCTGCGTGGCGTTCAAGCACTGTTAGCTAACGTGTCGAGTCGTTTATGTTTTCGATCCATCAGCTCAGGATTCTCACCATAGTAATGTTCGTTTTAGATCAGCATAACGTACATTATCACTAGCATCTTCCTTTCGACAGCAACAATGGCTTTCTGCGACCTATGCTTCCGTTCGATACGTCTATGGAATTCTCGTATTCGTGGGGCGTGTTGTCTGGCTGATTGAGCGCATTGGCCGAGAATGCTATCAACCTATGCATGTACAGCTAGAGACTTTTCATCCATTCGCACCGAAAATAACTATGTTTCTTTAAGATGAGAAACGAATGAGGTCTTAGCGCTGCACACTACTTGCTCTTAGAGAGCCGCCGTCATGGCGATTGATACCTTGACCTTAGCCAAGCTGACTCCTTGCTTGGTCACCATCCTAACGGGGGGAGCATCATGGAAGAACTTCGCGTATTCACTGTTCATTCTCTCAAAGTCATCAGGGCGCTCAGCAATACGATTACTTGGACGACGTCTTCCAGGCTTGACCCAGCGGATTCTAGGACCGACTCGCAGTTTCGAATCGCTTGACGAGTCTGTTCTTCGATTAGGGAGTAAGATTGGTGGATTCTGTCAGTTCAGCCTGCTAACTACCCAGGTCTTGAGTGACTCACCCACAGGAATTTTGTTAGGCCATTCCGGATCGTCCTGACCCGCAGGCACGCAAGCGGACCGTGTGATGTTCAAGTCCCTATTTGGTCGGAATTAGTGTCAATCGCTTGATTAGCAGTTTTCGTCTCCTCTCCCGCCATTTAGTTGGCCCTCAGTCGTCATATTCCTCCGCCATGGTCACGCGGGTTATGATTCCGGATTGTGGGAAGTGTGGGGAGCCTATGCGGTTGATGTGGTGCTTAACCGGTATGCGGGACGGTAAGTGGGTTACGAGAGAACGCTACTACTGTGAAGCATGCCGTCACATGCAGGATGCGGAATTTCCGGGAACCTTGTGGGATTTGTGGCCGCAAGAAGTTCGAGACGCGATGCTCGCAACCATAAAGGTGCCCAGTGGAAGAAAGCCGCCGTGGGCACGAAATAATACAAAGCAATAGCGGAACAATCCACAATTCTTGTAGTGGCCTCATTGTCCAGGGTGTCGTAGCGCTGAGTATTCTGTACTCATCCATCCCAATGTCTCCCAACCAAAATCGCCTCACTCGGTCAAGTTTTTGGTCCAGGCAGACTACTGGGCGCCGTGAGCGCAACTCTTCTAGTCCTTGTAATGTATGGGCTCTCAGGAATTTTCAAACGAATGCAAGATAGCAAGAAGGCTCGTAGCCGGTACTTAGGCAAAGACAACTTCTTCTTCAGCGGCCTGAACTGCGTAACATAATCCGTCAATGCGACGAATTCGCAGGAACGTTCATAGGAAACAGACAAAAATCTTTGCCTTCTAAATCCCATTCCGAACTAGGCATAAAATCGTGAACTGCGTGCTGGCGTTCAGTAAGTTACAAGTATGAGAAATAGTCGGTTTCAGCGAAACAGTATGCGTCTTGAGAAGATGATTTGCTCAAGATCGAATTTCGAGCTCAACGAATATAATGAAAAGTGTCTTCTCGGTTAAATCGTAGATTAGACGTTGGTAACGTCTTTTGTGATTCTACTTTGTCGAATAATGGTTAATTCCGATTTGCGCCACCAGTTCTAATTACTCTACGATTCACCGCTTCAGGCGGAACGACCTGACTCGGGGGGTGATTCCGTGGCCTCCGGCCCTCAAGCTTATGATGAAAACACAACCTCAAAACTTCGAACGTTTCGTCTTCCCCAGACCATGCTAGTGAGTTTACAGCTGGAAGCGAGGAGGAGAGGGTTGAGTGTGAACGCGTTAGTTACCTCCATTCTTTGGGAGTTCAACGATTGGAGCATGTTCGCAGACCGATTTCGTTTCGTCGCGTTGGGGAATGATCTAATTGAAGCCATGCTGAGCAACATTAGCGATGAGCAAATTGTTCGAATCGCTCAAGCCTCGGAGAACCGCGTCATTGAGGAGGGTATGATGTTTTGGAGAAGAGAATCTGGTTTAGATGGTCTAGTGTCCTACCTGAACAATAGATGCCGGTACGCGGGATATGGCAATGTCATGTACGAAAGGAAAAGGAAGAACCATGTGCTCACGATCGAGCATGGCTTGGGAAAGAAGTGGTCCATTTATCTTGAGTATACGTTGAATACGGCGCTTAAGAAACTGGGAATTAGCGCACAAATCGAGTCAAACGAGAACACCGTTACCGCAAAATTCAGAAATTAGGGATCAAAAAAATTTAAGCGACATCAACTTCTCAGCCTGCAAATTGCTATGGTTGGTAGCCCACGGTCCGCTCCTTAGTCCTTACATTCACCTTCACCATCCCACTCCTCCCACAATCGTAACCGAAGATTCTATTGCATGAAGATTCTAGTTAGTCTAAGATGATCTTGACGGATTCTGGCTTGATCCTTAGGATGATTCTGTTTCTGTCATTCCACGGGTAGGCCTTGCCCAGGTATTTCCTTGCTAACCAATCTATATGGTCCAAAGCACCCTGCTGAGTCTGCTCGACGACCTTTCCTCTAATGAACAAATGCCTATACGGGTTCTTCTCTTGAACCATGCTAATCGCAACCCTCGGGTCTCTTGAAACATTCTTCTGTTTAACTCTACCCGGCACGGTATTCACTAGAAGTGTGTTACCGTCATGGTCAATCCAGACCGGAGATATGTGTGGAGAACCATCAGCCATCGACGTAGCAAGATAAGCAAGATTCTTGCCTTCAATTATCTCAAGAGCCTCATCATCGAAGATCATGCTCTGAAACCGTCACAAAGAATTGGTAACCTCAGATTTGAAACGTTTGATTGACCCGTGGTTTTGACGTGTCACTGCCGCGGGCCGATGTAAATCGAACCGTGAGGTCGGGTATCTTTCAGTGTGTACTCAGTTGTACGAGCGTAGAATCGGACGGGTCGTTTTCTTACTATTGGTGTAATTCAATTTGCTGCGAGTTGTTGTGTTTTTAGTCTAAGCTGCATTATACAATGCTGTCAGATTCTTTCGCTCACTTTCCTCACTTTCGAAGATCGGAGTTTTTAACTAAGCAGACTTTGTCGACAGCAACGTGGAGTTCGAGAGGATTGGTTTCAACCAATGAGCCACTATTGTAAACTGTGTCAACCACCTAAGATATTTCGGTCAAACGACCAAGTCCATGAACACCATTGGACAGCTCATCGAGAATCCTGCTGTGATGTTTGCCATCATCTGCGCCAATTCCATTCAGGATTTCACGGCTGTGCAGTCTGCGGTTGTCGGTATACGAAGAAACATCCGGAACTAGAATAGTGTGAGTCTACTTAATACGATGTGACTCGCCTACGAGTCGTATACCAATCCTTCGAGTCTCGTTTCGTAGTAACTCGCTTGCTCACATGAAATTTGCAGTATCACGAAACATGCATAGTTTTCGTAGGCTTTACTTAAGCAAAGACCAGAGAGTTTTTGAGAAAGAACTCGGGTCTGTACCGAATGCTAACAAGTCCTGAGCTCCGGCCAGAGCAATGACGGAACCAATTCTAAAACGAAATCTAATCTGTGCGCAGAATTGCTGCTCCAAGAACGCCTAGAAGTCCGATGCATCCAACTGCGGCAAATCCCAAAAAGAAATTCCCGGTCAAGTCTAAGATGTACCCAACGATAATTGGTGAAACAAAAGTCCCTATGTTGCTCAACATGTTGAAGACACCAAAACTTATTCCAGCTACTGAACGCCCCTGCTTCGCGGCGTAAGGAATCAAACCAAAATCCGCTGCAAAATACAGCATGCCCGAGAAACCAATGCCTGAAATCCATATAGCAGCAACGAGGCCTGAATTTGCTGTACCCAATAACACGGCAAAACCGGTCATTAGGAGCATGGACAGGGTAATCGTCCGACGTTTCCCCAACCACTTATTCGTGATACCTCCCGCATAGGCACCTAACATATTCGCCACACCGATAGAGCCCAGAATCACTCCCGCAAACTCATCCGACAGATGCAAAATCGAAGTTAGAAATGCTGGCGTCCACGCGAAGATACCCACAACTACCGCAAGCGAGGCAAGATTAGGAAGAGTTAGAGCGAACATATTACGCGTAAACAACCCTCTAACATCAACCCTCACACCGACCACCGAAGACTCGATTGGGGAAGGCCATCGTGCAGGAAGGATGGCCAGGGCCATCACTAGAAGAGAAAACAGCGCAGTAAAGATCAGCGCGGGTCTCCAGTCTCCGGCCAGAACCAGTAGGGGCAAAAACGCCGAAGAAACAATTTGGGACAAACCGTATCCTAAACCAAAAACACTCATCGCCGAATCCACTTCTTTCTCCGAGAACCACGAAGATATAACACGAACCGCGGAAGGAAACGTTACGCCACAAGCGCCTCCAGCAAGAGCGCGGAAGATGAGGGCCATCACAAAACTATCCCCTATGATGAAGATGAAAGGGGAAATCCCCACTACTGACGCGAAGATCATGAGCGTCTTGGCTCCGCCAAACCGATCGGCCAAGTATCCGCCCGGCACCTGCATCAAAGCAAATGTGAGCGCGAAAATTGAAGTGATATATCCAGACTCAGTGTGAGAGAGTTTGAGATCTAGGATGACGTATCTGGATATTGGCGGGTAACCAAATAGTCCCAGGCCGAGCATGACAAAAGATAATGTGGCAATCATCAAAACGAAACGTTTACGCTGCATCTGTTACACGGAGCGCCGCTTGCACACGGTCTCATAATTACTCTTCCACTTTCCAAAAACCAGAGACCTTCGGTTCGAGGTAATTGTTGTTGTCGCATTTCGCCGATCAGGATCGGCTTCTATAGGATGTTTTGTACGGTTTTCGTCACGGTTTCGGCATAGTACCGGTCATCAGAGTGTTCTTCGCAGTATTCCGGATTGACGAGCTGTGATATTCAAGTTCTAGAGGTTTTCAGAGTGCGGAATTGGTACTTTCCCATCAGGTGCCTAAGCCTGTTTTCTCAAGGAGTTTATGGAATCGGGGGTCCGACTTGACGGCTTCGAATTCAACGTCGCAGTTCATTAGGGTGATGTTTGGGTCGTGGTCATTGTATGCCCTGTCTAGCCATTCAAATCCTTCGTCAACATCTCCGAGAGCGAAGTGAACGATGCTCACGTGGTAGGGACTGAGGATCTCATCCTTGAAACCGGCCTTCACTTGTCCGAGAAGCCCTCGGGACTCTTGCTTCTTTCCCATGGACGCAAGGATGTTAGCCTTCATGAGTTTGGCCTCTAAAGGTTTCCCGGAGAGTTCAGAATATTTCTCAGCCGCTTTGAGTGCGTCCTCATACATTGCTTTACGTAGGTAGACTTGAACTAAGCTGGGGTAGACGGCGTCGTATTTCGGGTCCAACTCAATGACTTTCTTAAACTGCTCTATCGCCTTGTCATATTCCTTCAAGTAATAGAGGCCGTCTCCAACGTTGAGGTTGATTGCGCGGGACAGAGGGTCGAGCTCCTGCGCTCTCTTGATGTGTGTGAAAGCTTCGTGGACACGGTTCGTTGCCCCTAACAGGTGAGCATACCACTGGTGCGCAGTTGCGTTGTTCGGGTTGAGCTCAATTGCTCTCTTGAACTCGGACTCAGCTTCCCTCGGCTTGAGTTCATGATAATACAAGTAGGCCGCGTAATCCGCGCGAGCTTCAGCCGAGTTCTCGTTGAATTCCAGCGCTTTCATCAAGTATTCTTTGTCTTTTTGGTACGCTATCACAGGGTCGGCTAGTCCATTTCTTGCCATGACGCTGTAGCATTCAGCGAGAGCGGTGTATCCAAGCGCGAATTGTGGGTCCGATTTTACTGCTAACTCAAAATACTGAATTGCTCTCGTAATCGCATCCTTCGTTCTGAGGTTCCAATAGTACCTGCCTTTCAGGTACAATGTGTGCGCTTCGCTGTTCTCGGTGGGGGTCGTCTTTAGTTTTTGCTTCTCAGATTCTAGCAACTTGACTCGAAGGTTCTCGGCCACCTTCTCCGCGATTTCGCTTTGCACCGCGAAGACATCATTCAGCTCGTTCTCATAGGTCCGTGCCCACAGATGCCCCTCGCTTTCAGCATCCACTGCCTGAACGGAAATCCTGACTTTGTTTGCGGCTTTTCGGACGCTCCCCTCAATGATTGTGCCCGCCCTAAGCTCTCGTCCTATCTCGGTGATTCTCTTCCCCATGGTCTTGTATGGCATTACTGAGGTTCGGGCGATGACGGTGAGGCCGCTGATTCCTGATAGGTTAGTTATCAGCTCCTCAGTCATTCCATCAGCGAAGTACTCGTCGTTTGGGTCGGGGCTGATGTTGCTGAAAGGGAGTACAGCAACTCTTAGGTGGTCAAGCTCTGTCATTCTTTCAGTCTCGCCAAGTTCTGTCGGGCGTGCCTCGACTTTGTAGAGGACGATTGGCTGGTTTACGTTCTTGAGTTTGGGGGTTGCGATTTGCGTTATGCGGAAATTTCCCTTGTTCCAGACTTGATCATACACCTGTTGCGATACGCATATGCCTCCGGGGGAAGCCAATGGTTCGATTCTGGAGGCTATGTTGACTGCGTCTCCGAGGAGATCAGTTCCGTGATGGACAACATCTCCTACATGGATGCCTATCCTAATGTTGATTCTATCCTCATCATTTACTGCTAGGTTGTACTCTTGCAAGCGGTCTTGGACTTTGATCGCATAATTCAGGGCGTCAAGTGCGCTGTCGAACTCCAGTAGGAAGGAGTCTCCCATCGTCTTGATTTCTCTGCCTTTGAACTTGGGGATTTGGGATCTGAGGAGTTCATTGTGTTTTCGTAGTAGGAGGAGCGCGTGCTTTTCATCTCGTTGGCTTTGAGCAGTGTACCCTACGATGTCTGTGAAGACAATGGCTGCAAGCTTTCGCTGCTCTTCCGTCAACGTTCAGGACATTGAAAATTATGGAAAAGTGTGAGATAAAACTGTCAGGTCGCGCATTTTAGATAGTGTTCGAAAGCTGAGTCATCGCATTCCATCGGTGTCTCCTTACTCTCCAGAAGAGCGTAGATGTGGCGTCATCACTAGCGTAGGTGTCGAGCCATTTTTCCGGTAAGCCTAGCGTTAACTCAATCTCATGCAGTCGCTGCCAAGCGCTATGTCAGCATGCTGGGGGGTTAGAGTCTTGGTTTTGCTCCTAGTATCATTAGGGTTGGTCTTGGTTTGAGTGCTGCGTGGATTGCTAGGGTGAGGGACCAGACGTAGTCGTCGTGTGGTTGGTTTGTTTCTGGGGTGTGGAAGACTTTGTTTCCTATGTGGGTGAAGGTGTAGCGTAGGCTGTTGAGTTGTGTGATGAGTTTGGGGTTGTTGGGTAGGGTGAGTTTCTTTTGTTCGAGGAGTATGCGGGTTGAGTCGATTAGTTGCACTTTGACTTGCTGGGTGAACGTTACGCCTTGAATGTAGGGTAGGGCTGCTTTCAGGTTCTCGACTACCGCTTCGCCGACACCGGTTTGGTCTACGGCTGAGTTCTCTATTGGGAAGAGGGTTGCTAGTTGTTGGATTCTTGCCGTTTGCTCTGTGTAATTCATTTTTGTCCATGCGCTGATGTGGCGGATGGTGAGGTTGTTTGTTTCAGGGTGTCTTTCGAGTATGGTGACGACGGTTTCGTCCCGTTGCTTCGCCAGGTCTATGCCCATGAAATACTTCTTCGCCGGCTCGCCTTTGGTGAGGGGTTGGAGGTTGTTGTCTACGCAGGGGGTGAT
>DATIYC010000205.1:0-3513 GCA_035517955.1 Candidatus Acidiferrales bacterium
ATCTACGTGTTCATTCTTGGCTTTCTGAGCTGCTTCTACTACGTGTTCTTTGACTTCTGGATCGGTGTTCAAGCCATTCCAACTCAATTCTGGGAGGTTATGAGGAACAATGAGCTGGGTTTCCGAGCTCGAATGAGGCGAATAATTCTCCCAGCAACTTTCCCCTACCTCATAACCGGAATCTCCAGCACTATCAACAGTGCCTGGGCGGGAATCGAGATTGGAGAGTTCTGGCCGAACATCGATGGAACTCATTCACTCGAAGTACGGGACGGTATGATGAAGTATATCGGGGTCAACATGTCGCAGGGACAGGTGGGGAATGCGGCCTGGGTCTCATTTCTTTTCGCTATCGTCGTAGCCATCTATGGACTCGTTTTTACGCGAAACCTCATGGACTTGGCGCGGAAAAAGTATGTGGTAGAGGAAGGAGTTTACGCCACTTAGACAAAAGCCTCGACAAGCTCAGTAGACGTGATGCAGGAAAGTGTTGATTCTAGCCCCTCAAGATCTCGCTGAGCTTTCCTCCATCAATATTCCCGCCAGTGACGGTTAGGATTACCTTCTTGCCCTGCAAACGTTTTGCTATCTTGAATGCCGCGGCGGTGGAGGCTGCTCCCGATAGCTCGGCTACTTGGCCCGTGGTTCTGAAGATCGATCGAATAGCGTCCTTCATCTCATCGTCACTAACCAGCACTACGTCGTCGAGTCTGTCATGAAGAATCGTTAGGGGCAATTGGTAACCTGAACTCGTAGCGAGTCCTTCTGCCTCAGTCTTGATTCCATCGATATGCCTAATCGTCCCGTCCCTCCATGATTGGTAGAAGGCCGGTGCACCTTCCGCCTGAACTCCTATCACCTGAACGCTAGGATTCAGGGTTTTGTAAACTATGCACGCTCCTGACGCTCCAGACCCGCCGCCAATGGGATTGATTACTACGTCGACGCCGGGGAGTTCTTCGAACGCCTCGAGATGCATCGTTGCCACGCCCTCAATCAATAGTGGCTCGTTGCTTCCGTGAACGTACGTTGCCCCACCTGTTGCAGAAGCCTTCTCTGCATATTCTCTCGCTTCGTCATAGTAGTCGCCGAATGTGACTATCTCCGCCCCTAGGTTTTTCACTGCATCAATCTTCATTTGCGGGACTCCGTGCGGCATCACGATTGTTACCTTCACTCCAAAAAGTGAACCTGCATAAGCAATGGACTGGGCATGATTTCCAGTTGAGGCCGTGATGACGCCCCATTTACTAACCTCTTCCTTCTTCCGGCTCATGTAATTCACTCCTCCCCTAACCTTGAACGCGCGAGTTGGCTGGAGATTCTCCAACTTCAAGTACACTTCACAGTTAAGCTCGCGCGACAGCGGCCGCGAGTAAAACAGAGGTGTCGGTTTCAAGTATGGTCTGATGGCGTTCTTGGCTTGATAGACCTCTTTCAGATCCGGTATTCTGAACGTCTGGTTTGTGATTGGTGCCAAGATTCCAGCTCGCCTGTTTTGACTTAGGTGAGAAGGGTAATAATGATTAAGACGAGTCCGAGAACAGTCAAGAGTGATGCCCTTGGAAGGGAAAGTAGTCGGACTATTCACAGCAACCAATGCAGGAGCCACAGTCGTCGAGGTAGAGCAGGCGCACGCCGTCCCTGGGAAAGGCATCGAAGGAGACCGCTATTTCAAACACACCGGCGCTTTTTCCGACCGTCCGGGCGACGGACGAGATATTACCCTCATAGAGGTTGAGGCAGTAGAAGCGGCCAAGCGTGACTATGGAATAGAGATCCAACCGGGAAAGAGTAGAAGAAACGTCGTAACGCAAAACGTCGCGCTCAATCACCTCGTAGGGCGAGAATTCGATGTTGGTGATGTTCGCCTGAGGGGTATCCGGCTATGCGAACCTTGCGAGTATTTGGAAGGTTTGACAAAGCACGGAGTCCGAGAAGCTTTGATTCATAGAGGCGGATTGCGAGCAAATATCTTGAACGAGGGCACAATCAAAATTGGAGACCCAATAAGAGCCTGAACCATTCGTTGCCAAAGTGGGCGATCGTTTAGAGATTCTTCTTCATTATTCGGAACTTCAGATCGGGAAGGGTCGTTACCGTATCAAACCCATTTCGTTCATACAGTCCGATCGCTCGCAAGTTTGACTCATGAACGCCTAGCTCTATCTCCTTCACCTTGCCATGATTTTCTGAAATCAGTTTATGTAAGATCTGAGTGCCGATTCCCTTGCCTTGGAATTGTTCCTTCAACATGAGACCATGCAGGTGGAGTATGTTATCACGTTGTTCTATCCAATAGAACCCGACGAGCTGGTCACCGATCAGGATGCGAAAAACTTGACCAACTGTTCGAAAGAGCCGGTCAAATTCATCTTGAGTCATTTGCATTAGTCTGAGTGAGTCTCGTAGGTAGTCGCCCTCGTGCATCATGAGTTCCATTAGTTCAGCGTATTGACCGGCTTTGGGGCGTTCGAAAGTCAGCATTCTTCTGCACTAGGTTAGAAGACTAAGTAGTGATTTCAGATCTGAGAACGTGAATGATGGTGTGGCATCTGATGGTTTGGTTTGGTCGTACCTGTTGATCCAGGCGTTAGTGATTCCGAGTCTGCAGGTGGGAGTGATATCGTGGTATATGCTCTGGGCCACATGGAGCGTTTCAGACTTACTGGTGCTATATTCCTCGAAGAATCTCTTCCAGTGCCCTTCAGCTGGTTTGTAGGACCCCACATCCTCAGCAGTAATGAAACCATCCACCTCTATACCGGAATGGGAAATCGTATTTCTCAAAATGTCTCTGTCGATGTTTGAAAGTATTACACGCTTGTATCCTCTCCTACCCAGCTCCTTCATCGTTTCCACTGTATCGGAAAATGGATCCCAGGTAGGGACACTAGAGGCGAATCTTGTCGCTTCGTCATTTGTAATAGACACGCCAAACTTCTTAGCAACCTCAAGCGCCGTATCTCGTAAGACTTCCCTGTAGGACTTGTATTCCGCTTCTTGCTCTGCTTCCAATTTCACGTAGATGGGGAAGACTTTCTCATCCTTCGTGAATCCATGCTTTCTCAATAATCCGCCAAGATTGAGTTCTATTCCTCCATTCCAATCGATTAGCGTGCCATAACAATCGAAAGTGAGGTGAGTGAATGGCAATGCCGATCACTACATGGTTTAACACACGATCTCGAATGCCTGTATTTAGCGATTCTCGGAAGTTGGAAAACGAAACTCAAGTGAAGGCTTATTGGACTCGTGCCAAAACGGCTCCTAAGACAAGAGAACACGGAAGCACTCTAGGGAACTTCAAGTAAAGATGCGAAAGTGTCGAAATTGGAGACTAAATCAAAACCTCACCAGAAACTGCGTCTTCTCCTTCAAGTTCTCTTGATGATACTAATCATAGGCGGTTTGATTTGGTATGTCGGTTTAAACACACTAATTCTTGTTCTGACAAAGACTAACCCGTATTACCTTCTCATATCCTTCTGTGCCTACTTCGGAATTAACGTA
>DATIYC010000206.1:0-5425 GCA_035517955.1 Candidatus Acidiferrales bacterium
CCAGCGGGTTCGGTTGCTAGGAATTGACTCAGACTAGTTCGAAGCAACTGAAGCTTCTGCTTAGCCTTAGTCAACTTGTCCTTTGAGAACACCATTGGCTCTCTGTAATGGAACGTAGCGAAATAGTACCTGAGCTCTGCCGCTGTACTCTCTCGCAACGCGTCACGAATCCGTACTACGTTGCCAAGAGACTTACTCATCTTGCGCCCGTCAACATTCAGCAACCCAGTGTGCAACCAGCAGCGTACGAATGGCATTTTACCGGTAAGTGCTTCGGCTTGAGCGATCTCTGCCTCATGATGTGGAAAAATGAGTTCTGACGCACCACCATGTACATCGTAAGTATCTCCAAGAATCGCCATCGAAATGGCAGTGTCCTCAATATGCCACCCGGGTCTACCTCGTCCCCAAGGTGAATCCCAAGCTAACCCTTCGCTGTACTTCCTCCACAGCGAGAAATCCTCCGGCTTTCGCTTCGAGGAGCACAGCTCCAGCCTCCGCAAACCAAGCTCCTCATGACTCTGTCCTGACAGTTGACCAAAGTTCGGAAACTTACTGACTTCGAAGTAGACCCCCGTTTCAGACTCGTAGGCAACCCCCTTGTCTATGAGCCCTCTAACCTGTGTAATCATCCTGGGAATTGAGTCAGACGCTCGCTCATAACGATCAACATCCTTGATTCCCAGTGCTTTCATATCCTCCAGGAAGGCTGCCTCATATTCGCGGGCAAGTTGGAGTGGATCTCGTTTCAAACGTTCAGCCCGTTGAACAATCCGTTCGGCGACGTCGGTGATGTTCATCAAATAGTTGACGCGGTATCCCAGAAACTTGAGGTAACGTACGACTAAGTCGAAGGCGAGATAGGTCCTCGCATGACCGAGGTGGACGAAATCGTAGACGGTTGGTCCACAAACAAACATTTTCACCTCGCCATCCAGAGGCTCCTGGAACATTTGCTTTCGACGGCTTAACGTATTGTATACCATAAGCTGCCGTGAACTCAAATGTGGTCGCCCGCCTCCTTCCGATTTTCTTTGGTTACGCATGCTCGTAGTTGAGCGTATAAAGTTCGAACCGTGCTCCGATACCCGATGAACGCATTACGGCGTTTGAAATTTGAGTTTCCTCGATACTGAGACGTAGGGGGGAAAGAGGTGCAAACTCACGCCATTTTTGGGTTATCCGCTTGATTTTCTTCCCTTACTCTGCACGACGTAGTAGTTTTCGTCAACGTCGATTTCCAAGTCTGGGACGTAGGATAGGATGAACTCGATTAACTCGTCCATGCTCCGCTTCCTCCTTTCCTTCAACTGAAGGAACCCTTGTAGGCTGAGAAGCCTCTCGTACATGTCTGCGCTGATCTTGATACTTCTGCTTAACCGTCGTTTCTTAGCAGATTCGAATCGTTTGGACACTTAGTCTCCCTAGTCGAAATGTAGAACAATCGCCCCTTTTGTATCTTTCTTGGTTTCATACAAGGCACTAAAGCAAGCGTAGCTACGCATCTAGTTCGTCACGCTAACGATAACTCCCCGCTCACACCTATGTGATAGCACCTTCAAGGGCACAGTTCAACTAGAAGTGAATCGTGCTACGTTCGACAGAAGACAAGTATGTGTTCCGGAAACGCCTAATACAATACGGACTGCTCCATACTACTACAATTTCTTCGTCGAAAGGATTCTATAGGCAGTCACGTTGTAAGAGTATATTCACGCAAGAAAGGTCCCTGCCGTGGAGCCGCTTAGACGTCTGGTACAGGAGTTGGCGTTGGCAGGGTACCAGCTCGACCGCTCCGCCTTCGACTACCTGAGAGAAATGGATGAGAGTCAGGCAACGGCTTTTGCAAAGAACCTCCTCCTCACGGTAGGCGAGAAAACGAATACTAGTCACATATTGTCAAAGCAACGACTCCTTGAAATCTCCAATCCAACCCGTCTCGAAACAACCCAAGTCTACTCTTCCGTCGCACCCACCGTTCCAGCGAAAAAAATTCCGGGCAAACTTGAGATTCTTCGAGACCCGTGCCAAGAATCTGGAACGGGTGGAACCATCGAGGACTTCTCCCACTACTTCCAAGACAGGTTCAAGAAGCTGACCTCGGCCTTCCGCGAACGACCCGACTCGAGGGACGCGGGAACACTTGGGCAGGCACTCACGAAAGAACCGAACCAGAAAGTCAAGTTTCTGGGCATGGTGATGGAGAAGCGAGAACGCAAGCAGAAACTGTTCTTGCAAATTGACGACTTAGAAGACACTGCCACCGTGCTTGTATCGCCTGAGGAACACGCGGCCTTTGAAACGGCACAGAAGATTCCACTGGATCAGGTGATCTGCGTTTCAGCCGTGAGAGCGAAAGGGGATCTATTCGTAGCGAAAGAAATCCTACTTCCCGACATTCCAGACCACAAACCACACCTAGCCAATGAGGAAGTGTGGACTGTGATGCTATCGGACCTGCACATAGGCAGCAAGAAATTCCTCAGCAAAGAGTTGTCAAGGGTCTTCGACTGGCTGAATTTGAAAATTGGAACAGCAAACCAGCGGGCGATCGCGGAGCGAACCAAGTACGTTGTGATTTGCGGCGATATTGTCGACGGCATAGGCATCTACCCGCGACAGGAGCACGAACTCGCAATAACAGACCTGTACGAGCAATACAAGGAAGCCGCGAAGTACCTAGGAATGATACCAGACCACATTCAGGCAATCATCCTCCCCGGTAACCACGACCCCGTGAGACAAGCTCTCCCGCAACCACACATTCCAAGAGAGTTCGGCGAGCCACTTTACGAGGCGCGCGAGTTTACTTCCCTCGGTAACCCGTGCGAAGTCAGCCTTCACGGTGTCAGGTTTCTGCTCCACCACGGACGCAGCCTAGACGATATTCTCTCAAGTGCACCGAATATGGACTTCAGCCAACCTGAAAAAGCTATGAGGCTGCAACTCCAATGCAGACACATAGCACCGGAGTATGGGAACAGGACATCCATTGCGCCGGAAAGGCAGGACCACTTGTTCATTGACAAGGTGCCCGACGTATTTCACTCGGGTCACATACATGTGGTCAAGTACGAGAACTACAGGGGCACACAAATTGTGAACTCTGGCGCATGGCAGGCGCAAACCGACTACCAACGCCGAGTAGGTCTCGTCCCGACTCCTGGCATCCTAACAGCCATCAACCTGAACACTGCCCAAGTTCGGCTGATCAACTTCATGGAAGCCTAACCACTTAACGGCATCAGGCCCTTCGCCACAAGCCCAGCCACCCGAACGGGTTCAGGCAAACGAGATACCATAGCCGACGACACAATGATGTCTTTCGCTAGACCCACCGATCCGCCGCTGACCTCAAAATACAGCTTCGGCTCACTTGCCAAAGGCTTGCATGAATACAATCTGCCCGCATCCTGAACTACTCTCCACCGCTCCTTCCAGTCCGGAAAATGTTTATGCAACGCACTCCTGACTGCAACATTATTCGGTCGTCCACCCGTTACCGCGATGACTGGCTTGCGAGCGAGATGAGCCAATTTCTTGATGTCGATGAGATTGAAGCCTGCGAATGAAATACCGGATAACAGAATTGCATCGTATCTCATTCTACGAATTAGCGAAAGTAAGACCTCAGTGACGTCCGTCCCATCAACGGTCACTCTTCCAACTCTCAGCGTTAGAATACGTGAGCCTTGTAGCAGCACAGCAACGATAACGGTGAATTGCCCCCCAGTGCGAACTGGGGGAACGGCTCCGTCATCTACTCCTATGATTCTGAAGCTATGACGCTTGGTGTTTCTGTAGCGACTTCGGTACAAGTCCGAAGAGTCTGCCTGCGATATTGTCGTCTGCGTAAGTATCTGAGATTACACGGGGGGAGACACCGATTCTAATCTTCTTAGTTCTGCCATAGCGTCCGAAACTTACGACACGCGCATTCAATATTCCCATTACGTCTAGTTCGTTGATTAGCCCGCTAACTCTACGTTGAGTCAATGGCTCAAGGTCACTTGCAGCACACAGCTCATGATAGACCTCGTACACGTCCCCCGTAATCGCACCCCCCGAGAGGTGATTACTTAGCAGGTAAGCACCTACGAGGAGAATCTTAGAGTGAGCCGGCAACGATTTCAAAACCTCTGAAACACGGTCGTGTTCAATTTTCTGTTGCGCCTGGCGAACGTATTGTTCGACGACTTGAGTTGCGCCTTCACGTTCCGCCAACTCGCCTGCCACCCTGAGTAGGTCCAAAGCACGTCTAGCGTCCCCATGCTCTCCAGCAGCTAAGGCTGCGCACAAGCGAAGAGCATTCTCATCAAGGGCTCCGTTCAAGAAAGCTAGGCGGGTTCGCTCCTGCAGGATGTCGAACAACTCATCCGCCAAGTACGGCCGGAAGACAACTTCTTCCTCACTTAGCGAACTTAGCACACGCGGATCCAGGAACTCTTTGAAGTGCAGATCGTTCGAGATGCCCACTAAGCTAATCCATGAAGAGTTCAACGTTTCGTTGATTCTAGTTAGCTCGTAGAGGAGTGAGTCATCTGCGCTATGTTTTATCAGGGCATCAATTTCATCCAGAGTCACTAACAAGGCGGTTCTGTCGGCGTTAATGCCATTCGAAAAACGATCCAATAGCTCGCCAACGGCAATGCCAGTAAAGGGAACCTCAACGCCAACTGCACGACAGATCTCCGCGAGAACACGATAGTTAGTGCCGGCGAGACGACAGTTAATGTAAGCAATCTTGACCGGGGCTCCGATCTCTAGGGCTTTTCTTTCGAGCCTATCGATAACAAATTTAGTTACAATGGTCTTGCCGGTACCGGTTTTACCGTAGACGAAGACGTTAGAAATTTTTGATTGATGCAGTGCCGGGGCTAGAATCCCCGCGAGTCGTTGGATGTGCTCATCTCTATGGGGGAGGTGCGTTGGCAAATAATCATGACGAAGAACGTCCCGGTTTGCGTAAATTTTCGCGGTTGAAAGATACTTGTCGAAGAGAGTCTCCATTGCGTCTACGGTTGGAATAATACATACCTCCACTGGCAAAAGTCCTATTGCACATTGAATGATAGGTAATAATTCTTGTACAAGAAAACCGACTAGAACCAGTGGAGCATCTCGCTACAAAATACGCTACTCACTCTGTAAAATTGTTGTTAAACGACGAGAAAATGAGTTTCTTAACCCCCTCACCCCTATGATTCCAGTAGAGATATCTCTAAGTCAGGTAGATGTTTATCCTAGTAGAAGAACAAGCCGTTGGTAGTAATCGTTTTGGAAGATAAATGACCTGCCCTCTACTGAAATGTACTTGTTGCTCTACTTTTTCACAAGGGGTCTGATTGAGATTACCTAAGCAAATGCGTGGTTGTTGTGTACTGTCCAGTTGAAACAGAGGGGTTAGGGTGTGGTGGTATGCATG
>DATIYC010000207.1:0-10838 GCA_035517955.1 Candidatus Acidiferrales bacterium
CGAATACGCTGTCATTCGGAATCAACCCTTTCTCTTTCAGTTCCAGAACGGCGGGCCAGTCTTGGAGATGGGGAGTGCAAGACAGTCCGTTTGCAAATCTACAATATCTAAGCCAGTCAGAACTATTATACCAGCGCCGCCAATCTGAATTGCTGTATGGAATGAAATACCAGGGGATATGAAGTTCTAACGCTACTTGCTTGCTAATTCTTGATTCCTTATTTCCTGGGCGCCCATAAGTGAAGGAAACAACGTTATCGTAACCTATTCTTTTCAACATCAGAAGAACCAGACGTGAATCCAAGCCTCCTCCCAAGGGAACTACAACTGTTCTTCCATGCGAATATTCAGCTAGGCGTCTAAACGCTGCCAAAAGTGCCATGTCCGCTCTAAGTGTCAGTTGCTTGAACGTCTGCTCGGCGACATCACAATGACGGGTCAAGTAGTACCGTTCTGAATTTCTTAGTACTTCCGATGGAGTCAGCTTCAAAGCAACGGCTTCTCCCGCTTGAAGCCTTTTCACGAATGGAGATAATGTGTTAATACCTGAAACGGAACGAGTTAGAAGCATCTCTTTTACGGAGAGCTCGTCGACTCCCTCATCGTGAATTTGTCCGCGAACCCAATGAGCATCATCGCTTGCAAAAACGTTCTTCTCTAACGTGGCATAGAATAATGGCCGACTTCTCAAATGATCTACCGCCAGGAACACGGACTCCTTCTCAACGCGTATACAAGAAAAGAAACCATTCAGCTGGCGAAGTAGTAAGACGAAATTCTCGAAACTGTTCTGGGCATCGAAAAGTTTCGATAGAGCTTGAGCGTCGAATAGGTGACCGTTGCAAAAAACGTATCCTAATGCGTGGCTATAAGTCGCTTGACTCCAAAGATTCTCGTTCTGAAAATGTAATCTAATGCGACTATTGTTCTTCAATTCAGTCATTTGTTCACCTCTGAGATATTGTTAGTGCCGAAGGAGCAAGTCCTAGGTATGCGAAATCTGTCGCCATAACCGTACAGCCTCGCTCTCTGTCTTGCTGCCTTAAGTGTGTGATTCTGCTGGTGCGTGCGTGTCATCACTGGTGCACACACACTAAAAACCGCTAATGATGACGATCCGATTTGTGACGCCCGGGGAGAATTGCGTTTTGTTTTGCGCACGGATCAACTCGTGAATTAGTAACCTTGAAGATTACCTGTAGTCATGAGTATTGCAGACGCATTGCTGCATGTCTTCTCGAAGTATTGTGGCAGATAAGAAGCCCGCGGCGTGTCCTCAATGCGGTAGTACAGATATCAAACGAAAGTTCGTATTTCTAGCCCACGAGGGCGGGATCAGATGGCGTTGCGGAAAATGCAAAGGTGAGTTCTAACGGTCCGATTTCCAACGTTCGCGCCGATAGATAACACACACTTTATGTACGCCTCTTCGGGGCGGAACGATTGATGTGATAGTATGATTTTGAGGAAGTATACTAGTATACTATAGAAGCTGCTGTGCTATTTTTCATAGGGAGGCGAGTAGAGTCTCCTACTAGACTATCGTTTTTCTGCCTTCCATTGTCCGAATGCATTTTACCGTGATATTGGCTGCGGTAGTTTTTTTCTCTCTGACGAGTTTTTCCATTCGTCGAGTCTTCGGATGGCACAGAGAGATTCCATGTGAACGTCTTGGATCGAGTACGCTTTTGCGATTGAATCAGTCCTCAACTGCAATTGGTCAGAACAATTTGACTGCGCAAAGAGCTTAAGCAGACCAGACGTTGTCCAGGCGCAGGTAGTATGGAGTCCGAAGAGTTGGGAGGATCGGTTTTCACAGACCAACGTGTTCAGCTCACTCGGGGCGCATCATATCTCATGGTGCAGAACCTCGGCGCAAGTGCGGTCGCCGTCGTGGCATTTGCAGTTTTGGCGCGATTAATATCAACGAAGGACATGGGAATACTAGCCATTCTCCAGCTTGTTAGTGCTACATGTTTGACATTTGGCACTTGGTTTCCTCAATCAGTGACTAAATTTGTTGCCGAGAATTTTTCACGAGGATTGAAGAACGTCGCGGCCAGCGCGTTTTATCAGGCCCTAAGTGCCAACCTCATTTTTTGTATCCCCGTAGCTACGGGAATTTACGTTGGAGCGCCCTTCTTTGCATACCATCTTCTAGGAAATCCATTATACGTGCCCTTGTTTCGAGTGTTTGCTTTTGACGTGTTCTTTTTCGAGGGTATGCTTCCAATCTTGACGGCCGCGTTGCTTGGGCTTCGAATGTTTCGTGAGACGGCCATTGTCGGATTGGTTGTTGGAGGATTCGCAAGACAATCCATAGTGATCGTGCTACTGATTGTGTTGAGGAACCTTGTTGGGCTTCCGGTGGGTTGGTTGATTTCAGATGCCGTAACCGCGGTCATTTATCTTGCGCTAACTTCACGGGCCCTAGGTTCGCCGAAATTTGATTTTCCACTTGGTAAGCTTTTTCGATATTATCTGCCGTTAGAGTTATCGTCGATTGTTACCTACGCCAAAACCTGGTTTGATCGTGCTTTACTTGCCGCATTTGTTTCACTGACGACATTAGGCGTTTACAACGCTGCGGTTACAGCGTATGGGGTTGCGGCAGGTGTGTCCTCTGTCATGTATACTGTTCTCTTTCCCGTTTTCTCATCGATCCAGATGGATGGTCGGGGAAAGTTACGTGAGGCTATTCGCCTTTCAACTCGCTACGCGTGTTTCATAGTCACCCTAGTCGACCTCCTTCTGCTGGCTACAGCTAAGGCTGCGCTCACGCTGTTCGTTGGCGATTCATATGTTGGAGGTACCTTGCCACTAGTCATATTCTGCACAGCTGATGCTACCACTGCTTTCGCCACAGCGTTGGGTCCAGCGCTCCTCGCGATAGAGGAGACGAACATGGTTGCCATAATAGCCGCCACTAGTGCAGCTCTGGGTTTGGGAGGCGCATATGTGCTGCTTCCAGAGTTTGGCACCGTGGGAGCTTCAATTGGGCGCGCCAGCGCGATCATTCTTTCAGCAATTCTCCAATTCCTGATATTGAAATCAATTATCGGATTGAGGCTAGACTCCCGCATGGTTGCAAAGACGATTCTTTCTGGAGCGACGATGGCTGCAGTAGTTGTGGTAGTAGAGATGGTTGGATACAGCAAGTTTTTGCTACCGCTTTACGCCACAATCGGAGTGATGATCTACCTCATAATGTTCCGACTGCTGAAAGTCGTCGATAGTGACGATCTACGTTTGTTAGGGCGGATTCTCGGGAACCGGCTCTTGCCTGTTAGCCATATTCTTGGCTTTATCCTACTCGACCAAGCGTCACGTGACATGACAAAATAGTCCGAATGTGAATACTGTTCTAATCCGCACCACCATAATCAAATTCGCATCTTCGCAACGTATTATAGCGAGGGCAGTCGGAACGCAGTTGCATCCTACACGAGACATCAGAGTCTGCTTTGAGAATCATCGGTATGTTTTCAGTCTAAAATGAATCTGATACTGTAGGAAGCGTCATAGTGCATCTCCTTTCCCAAGGGATCCAACTCGTAACTCTCGACAGTGGCTCGACCGACGGCTCATATGAGTCAAGCAGTTTGAATCGATTATCGTCGCGCAACTCAGTCCGTAATTCACTATTCATGAGAAAAATATCGTTTCTCAATCATAAACCAAATAAAGCTTACACACTGACACCGATTGCAAGACCATGTTCAAAACTCGACGCAAAAGCAGGACCATCGCCTTTACTCGTGATTCCACGGGTCTGGTGAAAGCTGCCAGTTCGTGGCAGGCTGCCTTTTGGAATGTCGCGAACATGATGGGAAGCAAGTTTCCTTGGTCTGTCGCTCGGCTTGGACTATTCCCCGCAGCATTGATCCTTGGAGGTCCACCGTACCTATGGGCTATGTTCTTGGTCGGATTGGCAAGCTACGTTCTTGGAATCATCTACGTGCAAATCGCATCAGCTATACCGCGAAGCGGCGCGGACTATGTCATTCCATCTAGGCTGATGGGTCCCTTCTGGGGGTGGTTAGAATCGTGGATGATAGTATGCTCTCTCGTGACGTTCTGGGGATATTCCACTTGGGTAGCACTGCGGAACATCAAACAGTTGGTTGACATACTCCGCATTGGAGGGCTCACTACTCTGAGTGTACCCTGGGTGTTGGCCGGGGTTCCAGCATTCTTGCTTGGAACCCTCCTAATATTTGTCGGTGTGTTGGTTTGTCTTCTGCAGGCAAAGCGGTATTACAAATTTGTCGGTCTCTTGACTGCCGCGGCAGTTGTTGGCCTGGTTGTGACTGCTGCAGGAGCTGTGATGGTTTCGCCGGCGGGAGTCGATGCTAACATGCAGAAACTGATTGGTCTATCCTCGACAGCAGTGGTGCAGAAAGCCATCAGCCATGGGTTTGACCCGAATGCGAAACTCGACGTAGCCGGCAGTGCCGAATTGATCGGTCTTGCCTTGTTCGGTATAGGTGGTTTTCAGTACTCTGCCACCATAAGTGCAGAACTCAAGGGAGACGTCCGCCGGAGTCTCCTCGTCTCGATAATCGGTTCGCTCACAATATTCCTCGTCATTTTCCTCCCACTTGTTTGGCTACTGCTCTCCAAGTTTGACTATAATCTGGTGGTTGGTTGGAGCTATCTCTTCTGGAACAAGATTCCGGGAGCTCCATTCGATTTGCCTCCAATAAACGCGTTGTTGCTAACGCTTGCGTCTCCACAGCTTGCGATCCTCTGGGCTATTGTCGGGCTAATCGTTCTTCTAGGAGCCTGGGTGACCATTCCCGCGGGCATGCTCTACTGTAACAGAATGATTCTATCTTGGGGAATCGACAGATTTATCCCCGAGAAACTGTCCGAAGTTAACCCTAAGTTAGGTCAGCCTATGCAGTTGGTTATTGCCGAGGGTGTGCTCGTTGCTATCTTCTTCTCGCTGACTCTTGTAAACCTAAACCCAGTCGCCTACTTGTGGTGGAGCACCCTACTCCTGTTTCCATCATTTTTATTCCCAGCAATATCAGCGCTGTTGCTTCCGCGTCGGCATCCCGAACTTATGAGCTCAGTGCCATGGGGTAGGTGGTTGACTCCTCTCGCCATTCTCTGGATTCTCATCATTGTCCCAATCTATGGATTCGCTGTCTTAGCGGGGGCGATTCCTTCTCTCTCGGTGGAAACATCAGTTTGGCAGTATGCGCTTTCGTCAGGTCTAGTCGTGACTGGATTAGTCATTGCGATTGGCGCCGTCATCTACGTTATTGTTCGCGAGGCCAACGTCAAACGTGGCATAGATGTCAACCTGATTTTTAAGTCCATTCCACCGGAGTGAAGGGCTTCGATTAGGTTTTTCTCTTGATAGGATTTGTAACCGTCTCTGCAGGCTGTCCACTTTTCTTCGTATAGGATGATGCTATCGTTGCTGTAATTCCTGTTCGCGATTCGACTAAGGTTTAGGAATTCTCTGCGGAAGTCTGAGCCTAGAGTGCACTGAATAAGGGTTGACAGCCTTCAATAGCCCCGTTGCTTCACGCAGGAAGACGAGTGTTTGTTCCTCGTGGGAATCCTATTCATATTCGGGTTTGTTTCTTCCGTGATCTTTATGCTTGTAATGGATACGGCTATGACGTTCGCGAGAGAAAATGTGGTCCGTGAATCGAATTGCTAGACGCAAGCCGAATCAAGTATCATTTCATGTCTGACGAGGATTGGGCCGAATCTCACCAGGCACGCGCTAGAGGCGCCGCATTCATCAATAACAAACTTCTTCTGGCCTCTGACTTAGCCGAAACGATAGCGTCCTTCGGTGACTTCAAAACTCTTATTTCGTTTATGCGTGGGCTTAATGGGTTCTTCGCGGCCATTGCAACTACGGGCGACTCAGCTCTTCTGACGGTTGACCATGTGCGAAGTTTCCCTCTTTTCTACGCAGTTCATCACAAGGAGGTCTTAGTTAGCGATGATGCGAATTGGATTCGATCCCACGTAGACGATAAGGAGGCCGATGAATCCTCGATAACTGAGTTTCTCCTAACGCGCTCCGTCTCAGGCAGGGAAACGTTGCTGCCTTCAGTGAAACAAGTCCAAGCCGGTGAGGCTGTGGCGTTGCTACTCACCTCAGAAGGAATCAAAATTGAGAGCGACCGATTCTACAAATTCGATTATGCTCAACCAACCACACACTCGTTGAGAGAGCTCTTTGACGCGGCTGATGTTGCACTCACATCCGCGTTCAGTCGTTTAGCTAAGTGGGCAGGCGGAAGGACCATAGTTGTTCCCTTAGGAGGCGGTTTAGATTCACGGTTAATGCTGCTGTTTTTGAAACTGATTGGTTATGACAAAGTTGTTGCCTTCACATATGGTCGAGTAGGAAATAAGGAATCAAAGATTAGCAGGAGAGTGGCGTCAGAGCTTGGATTTACTTGGATATTTATTCCGTATAGTAACGACTCGTGGGGCAAATGGGGCAGCAGCGAGGAATGGTCTGAATACTTACATTTCGCTCATGGCCTATGTACTACCCCCCACCTTCAGGATTTTCCAGCAGTCTGGGAACTGAAGCGGCAGAGATTGATTCCCGACAACAGTATTCTTGTTCCAGGCCATATGCCTACCCCCAGCGATGCGAGTCATAGACTACCAACTGAGTGGCTCAGAACGAAGAGCGTGTCTCGAAATGAGTTGGCGACTAAGATCATGGAAGCATATTGCACTCTTCTGGACTGGTCACGAATGAAGAAGACGATTCAACCCAAACTGTGCGAGAAAATAACAAGGGTGTTGCAGCCCCCTAATGCTCTCACGCCAGAGGAGGCCATGATTTATTTTGATCGTTGGTGGTGGGAATCCTCATGGGCGAAGTTTATCGTCAACTCTGTTCGCGTTTACGATTTCTGGGGGTACGATTGGTGGCTCCCATTGTGGGATGTTGAGTTCGTCAGATTCTGGAGGACACTACCATTTGACTTACGGTTTGAAAAGACATTTGAGCACGCATATGTTCGCCAACTTGAAACCAAGATCACTGGCAGGCCCGCGATCAGAGACAATTCAACTCACCATTACGGACCCACAATTGTAAGCGTATTAGACAAAGCACATCTCAGAAATGTAGCGAGGGAAATCCGGGCACGCCACGAATATGGTCACCACCCCTTTGCATGGTATGGGCTCGTGGCTGAAAACGAGTACAAGCGAGCATTCCACGGTCGCGAAAACATCAACACTTTCTTGGCCAATCAGACGGTTAAAGACATATTTCCAAATCACTTGATCCCATTAGAGCTTGATTTTCTCAGTGAAAAGAAAAACACGAACGTGACTACTCAAGAATGACCGGACTGAGAATCATCGGAATGATTCCGGTGTATAATGAGGAGGATGTCATAGGGAACTTAGTAGAATACCTGTTATCGCAAGGCATAGAGCTCGTCATCTTGGACAACGGGTCATCAGACAAATCACACGAAATCTGTTCAAAGTTCTTGAACAAGGGTTTGCTTTCACTCGAAAGAATGCGGACTGAGAAATTCCAATTCAATCTCCTTGTCCAGTCATTGTATGACAGGGCTTGTTCATTCGGCGCAGAATGGGTGTTGCTGAATGCGGCTGACGAATTTCTGGAATCTCCGTACAGAGACTTAACCCTGAAAGAAGCCATCGAGAATGACGCTAAGAGCGGTTACAACATGATCCAATTCAACAACTTCGAATTCCTCCCTACTGACAGAGATTTGGATGTTGCAGAGCATGATATTCGAAAGAGGCTTAAGTATTACACGTGGAATGACAATTTACAATTCCGTAGCTGGAAGATATATCCAGGGATTGAAGTTACGGGGACAGCTGGACATTATCCTGTGTTTCCTTCTAGCGTCAAACCTAAAATTCCGAAGACGAAGTATATCTTGCGGCATTACAGAATCAGATCATACGATCACGGCATCAGGAAGGTTTTCGAAGACCGTCTGCCTCGCTATCCCGCTGAAGAGAGGAACGCAGGCAGACACATTCATTACGACAACTTCAAGCGTGATCCGTCCTACTTCATCGTAAACTCCGCCAACCTTATTCAATACAGAAATGACGGCCGGTGGGTTACAAAGAAAGTTTTTGACTGGACGTGGGGAATTCAAGGAAGACCTTGGGCACACCCCCCAAAGACAAGTTTGTTGGTGCAACTCGCAAATCGGTTTCCTTTGGCGGTTAGGATTTGGAAGGCACTGTTCCTCAGAAAGAAATCTTTAGAAAAGACTGTCCTTTAGCAACGTCCTTCTGACTGAGAGTACCCACTTGTAAGTTGTCGTGGTTTACTTCCGATTTCTCTCTTCGTCTTTCCCGTGGCGCATCGTACCTGATTATGCAAAATTTGGGAACGAACGTCGCAGGCATAGCCGCATTTCTAATCTTGGCTAGATTAATCTCGACGCAGGAAATGGAAATATGGGCTATACTTCGGCTGATCGTTGCCGTATGTTCAACATTCGTCACTTGATTACAACAATCTGTGACTAAATTTGTTGCCAAAAATTCCTCACAGGACTTGAGAGATTCTGCTTCACCAGCCTTTATCAAGCGTTGTGTGTCAACCTAATCACTTATTTTGACTTGTGCGAACGCTAGAAATCGGACCGGTCGTTTGGGCCATTTTTTCGCGTGTGTCGGTTCTCTGGTGCGACCTATTTGAGGTCAGATCGTGCAGGTACAACGGAGGGTTCGAATACGGCCTCTTGTCCCGTGCTATCTTAAGCTATTTTACTGTTCCCTTTCGTAGGTCGTAGGATATTCGCTTCTGGATGTCGGCCACATTCTTCGGATCATAGTAAATTACTTTTGAGGTCTCGACTGTTCGAGTGTGCAGAACCCCGAGGTCGATTAGATCTTTCACCTCTGCTTGTATTTCGGAAGTATCTCGTCCAACTCTTCTGCTCACACCATCTATCTTATCCACTAAATCCGGATTCTCATGGAATAGTGCCAGAATCTCTAGTTTTACGTCAGAGCCCAGTAGTTTCGATATCTGAATTTCTTCAGGCAACTCTCTCACCTCTACAAAGTCTTCTTCTCGCGTCCTCCACGTAATCGAGCAGAATCCGATTTGATTTGCTGTCAAACGTCAACCCCAGCCTTGCGTAGAGTAGTTTGATTATGAACCTTCCAATCGTCTTCCCGCTCACTGGTCCGAACGCCTCCTCCAGTGAGGTGAAGAAAACGTCAGGCTGACGTGCGATGTCGTGTCTAGTTAGTCGATTGTGAGCCTCTATGTGAGTAAAAAGTGACTCTACTACTTCGTCTCCGAGAATAGATTTCACGGCGTCCGTTACACTATCAAGTAGGGTCTGGTCGAAGTATCCAGAGTCCGTGGCTAGGGTCGCATATGTCAATTGGATGGGCCACCCTACTCACTCTGCATCTCTCCTCAACCCATTCTTAACGAAAATGTTACCGAAAGAGGAAAATCGAGGTGACAGGCATCAGTTTGGCTCTGATTGATCGTCTTTACGAGATGAGCGTATATTTCGATTGTATGGAAAGGTCAGTCGGAAACTGAGGCCGTCGCAGGATGACCTTGGCCAGAAAGTAATGTGCCACTCTTAGTATGACTTGCCTTGCTTTTCGTCCAAAGCATGAGTATAATCCCTGCGATTGGAATGGCGCATAGGATGGTATAGAAGAGTTGAAACTTGTTCACCTGTTCGTTTCCCCATGTCAGCATTAACTATGATCGTCAACCATTTGCTTGAAATCGAGATACAACACACCTCGTCACAAATCATGTCTATGACTGCATCGAGCCATCAAACACAATCTAGATCATGGTCGAATATTCGAACCACGCCACATCAGGCTGGCTGACCACTCTAACGCTGATCACTCTAACGCGACGCCGCGGTTTCCACAAAATGATGTAGCGCCTGAATTCTTAGCGCTCCAAGAACCACAAACTTTGAAGTGGGCATAGCATGGTGCGCACACACACACTAAAAATTACGAACGACACTTTTCCGTTTTACGTGAATACTAATTTCATCTATGCTGATGAAAATCGGAATGTTTAGAATCTGTCTCCTTAAAGCTCTCTCACTGTAACAGGGCAACCATTATTAATGCTCTCAATGCGATCTGATTCAAGGAACGCGCTTTGAGAGTTGGATTCTTGGTACGGGCAACGTAGGGCAAATGCTTGGTACAGGTTTTGTGAAACTGAGGCATGACGTTAAGATCGGTTCTCGCAACCCGAATTCAGACAAGCTCAATACATGGGTGGCTAATAATGGGACTCAGGCCTCGGCAGGGACATTCGCAGAAACTGCCTCTTTCGATGAGATTGCTGTTTTGGCAACTCTCTGGGAGGGTACAGAGCATGTGATACACCTTGCTCGACCCGAGAATCTTGCGGGCAAGATTGTAATTGACACTACTAACCCGATCTCCTCTATTGAACCAGGAAAGCCACTATCACTTGTATTGGGCCACAATGATTCGGCTGGAGAACAGGTGCAGCGATGGTTACCCAAATCACGTGTTGTCAAGGCGTTCAACATTGTTGGCAATACGCACATGCTTCATCCTGAATTTCCAAACGGCCCACCAGACATGTCATTTGCGGTAACGATGCCGGAGCTAAGAATAAGGTATCCGAGATTCTCGCCGCATTCGGATGGCCCACAATTGACATCGGCGGAATCGAGGGCGCCCGCCTGCTTGAACCCTTAGCGATGCTCTGGATCACATACGCTCTCAGGACAGGCACATGGAATCATGCCTTCAAACTACTCCGGAAGAATTAGAAACACCTGCCTTTGTCTAACTCTGATTTAGACCAAGAA
>DATIYC010000208.1:0-5765 GCA_035517955.1 Candidatus Acidiferrales bacterium
GTCCCCCAGAACGCGTGTACCCTTCTTGGGTTAGAGGCTTGTCGGCCATCAATACTTTGATGTTTAATGTTGCATTGAATCCGGGCATCATCATTCGCCGTTTGGAGAGCACTAACTTTCCCGGCGGAGGCTTGTAACTCAGAATCTCGCTCCTGGACACATCTGAGAGTATCACTCGTCTTCGGGAGGATTGCATAATATCCCTTAGACAACAATGGTTGGAGATGGCGTAAACCATCCAACTCCAAGGAGGCAGCCTCTTGATCTTAAGAAGCGATACCTGCACTCGAGTACCGTTTCTACCGGAAGGAATTCCCCATTCCAGATAATCTTCTGTTCTAGCAGTTCTTTGCCGATTCCTCGTGTAAGTGCCGTCTTCACGTAGAAAACACTCGTAGACGTGACCATCCTTGATTGACCTAACATGCCCTACTCCCAGTCCTAACACGGCTTCCTTTAGCCCTCGACCATAGTACCCCCGGACCGAGTGCCCGTTTTTCAGGCCGCTTGCTTCGCCACCGTAGGTGCCAACGCACTTGTCCATGGTCTCACCAGCCATTCCCTCGGCATAATCTGCAACAGTGAAACGATTCTCCTTTCGATCAAGAGAAATCATGATTCTTCCAAAAGAAGGATCATTCTTCACTCCCATTCTTCGGTAGCTGTCGTCGGAGTTTGTGACCAGCTCGACGATGCTTTTTATTGGATCTCCTCGCACAACTGAAGACGCCAATTGAAGTAGGGCTCTTTCCGTTACGATAAGATGACGTTGAACAACGGCGGTCGATTCAGGTTTCAGAACCTCACGACAGGCTTCCAAGCATGTCACATCTGTTCGTTCAAATTTCCGAGGAAGCGAGTATAAGACGGCGTATGTAACAGTCGATCGTTCGATCTTTACATCAAAGCTCTGCTATGACGAAACGAAAGGTTTGGTGGAAGAATTTTGTGAGGGTAGAGAAACTCTACCCTCGTGGGCTCGCCTTAGAGACCCAACCTGCGCCAAGCAGGCGCTACCCTACCTTTCACACTCCACCCAAAGAACGATTGTAACAACCATCTTTACAATCAAGATGAATACTGGACGGCGATCTGAAGTTCTGAGAAGGATTAGTCGTTGCTGCGATGAATGACGTAGGCGCCTATGAGGTTAAGCGCTAGGCTGCAAATGAACATAAGAATGACATACGGATTTGCGTTCACGATCTCCAGAAACGTCTCCAAATATGCGATCAGTATCGCTATTGCGAGAAGGCTGAATACGTAACCAGTGAAGATTATGAACCAACCATGAATTTTCTTCATGGTTTACACCCATTTACTCAACCCAGTCATGATATAAGAGCACCTACCGGGTTTCACCTAGCTGGAATGAAAGCCCGCAGACGCCTCTCAAGCTCATCAGCCGCTTCCTTCGGAGTTGTGGCCTCAATTACCTGAATGTCGTAGAGTTCAGCCAAGTTCTTTCCAGCCTGGTTGACCCCAGGAATCGCAACAAGAAAGCCCCTATCAACTTCTGTGTCAATCAATTTGCCCATGAGTGCCGAGACAGGAGACACGTCGAGAGACTCAGTAGAATAGACTACATCTAACGCAATCAACACATTCTTGCCGTCGACCTTACCAGTACCTAGTAGGTCAAATGGTTGAAGGTTGCCTGACTTGCCCTTGACGACGCTCAGGGCAGACACTTTGAAGCCTAACTCTTCAAACCTCATACGTATGGGGCTCATTGATATGACACCCTCCTCCAATTCGCCCTTCACCTCCCCACTCAACACATAGCAGTACACGTCGATGAAACTAGCCTCACTCAATGTGAAATTCAGTTTACATTTCTTGCAATTGTGCATCCAAGTAGGCTTCTCGAAGGATTCTCCGCAAGTTCTACACCTAAAATTGGTTCCTGCATTCTTCAAGTCAGACTTGCTAATGACCTTCCTACACTTCGGGCAAATGCATTCCTCATCCTTCAGAAACGATTCTTCGACATCCGAAAAGCCACACGAGGCGTGTTCAACGATCATCCTCTTCTCAATATTTGAGGAGGTGCACGATACACAGAGGTACTTTACGGAAATTGCTGGCGACAGGCAGGAAGGACAAGCGACCGCTTTGTCGCGGTACTTCTTCAGCAAAATTCCAGCCTCATACAATTGGCGAATAATGTAGAGGACCTCCGTGACGGGTCCAGTTAGGTAACTCTCCGCAGCCGGGTACCGAAAGCCCAAGTTCTGGTCATATTCTGGAACCAGTTCAGGCTCCTCATTCAGCATATGACGGAGTAGCATTTTGACCCCATGATTCATGTACAGGTTCCTTCGTACGCTCTCGTTCATGTGGCTGCTACATCCACCCAATTGATGGCTCAGGGTTCAATATATTTCGATGAGTGAAACAGCCAATCACCCAACACGCGTTGAGGATTGCGAATCACCCAATTTATAGGATGGGAATTTCGGTAGCGATTAGACGCTCGCAATTCTTGCGCATCCTAAAAGAATGGTTCTTGAATTTGGCGCAGAGGAGATCAAGCCGCGTGTGGCGGTGTAACGTTGGGGTATGACTGTTGACCTCCGAATCGCGTCTGAGGTCCGGACTGGCCTAATTGAGCGGATCTTTGTGTTTGAAGTGTGTTTAGGGAGGAGGCGTTGATTCTGCGTGAGTAATTGAATGCTCTTCTCAATCCGACCTCAAGCATGAGTTTCGGGTCAAGCATGTCAATCTTTGTTGTTCCATCTTCGTAAACCATCTTGAGAAGGGGCTCGTCATGTCGTGGTTGGCGGAAGTAACCGGAGAGTACTGGGGCTACTTGCTTGACGTAATCGACTAAGAGCGCAACCGAGTCTCCGTTCTTCATCACGAGTATCAGGCGTTGCTTATTGCCCAGGTGCTTCACTCCAAGAATTAAGGCTGGGTCAACAATTGGAATTACGTGCTTACGGTGCTCCATCACTCCGTTCATGAAGTAGGGCATTTGAGGTAAGTGCAGAAGCCGTTTGGGGGCGACAACCTCCTGCACGGCGTCAACATGAAAGCAGTATTCTTTCCCGGCCAAATCAAAAATCACAACATACGACCGTTCCAGGACCTTCCCTGCGCTTTTAGACAGGGCTTGGGTTCTCTGCATGGCGGATTTGAGCCCGTTGACTAGATTGCCGAGAGTACTCATCGAGCGATCTAAATCTGCTGAAGATCCTTCGAAGATCTGGGAGGCTCTCATAGCGAGCTGCATGGTCTCAACCCAGACCTTCCTTAGAGGCATGAGGTTTGGGTCCTTGGATCCCATGACGAATTTTATTTCATCGCTTCTCGAGATCATGTCGTATCTGAGGTTCGTCAAGTCGGTCTTTAGGCTAACAATATCGTGAAAGATGGCCGCATCATCCATACCGGGCATGTGTTCGGCCCTCGTCGTGGGTTAGAAAGACAACGCGAATGCAAGTCTAAGTGGTGGCCATGAGTGGCTCCTGCGTTGCGGCGTTTTCCAATGAATTGACTGGAATTGTACTAACGACTTTCTTGACGTTAAGGTAGATTAGGAGGCGGTCGCCGACTCTACATATCCCACGAAGATACTGACTGTCTACACTCATTGAGACCGATGGGGGATCGTGTATGCGATCCTGCGGTACGCGTATCACCTCACTCACTGAGTCAACCAGAATTCCAACCAGGCCACCGCCGGATTCCACGATTATTGTGTGAGGTTGCTTTGACGGATCACCAGGCAGTCCGAAGCGTTTTTTCAAGTTAACAACGGGTATTATGGTTCCTCGAACGTTTATCACGCCTTCAACGTAGGGAGGTTGGCGTGGGACTGGGGTAATCTCTCGTTTCCTGATTATTTCTCTCACCTGGTTGATTTCGATACCATAGTCTTCCTCTCCAAGCTTGAAGACTACGATCTGCTCCTCATCGTCCTTTCGACTACCGCCAGAGCCTGACATCGTACGCTTCTTGTTGACTCTCATTTCAGATTTCAACTACTGATTAATTTGACTCAACTACCGGTGTAGTTGTACCCTGCTTAGCTTTTTTCAGAAAGGCGTTTTGTTCCTGTGAAGGTGCTCGTTGGGTTACAGGTGCCATATCGGGGGCGACCTCAGTGTCGACCTCAACATTGATCCTATACCGATTTACTAGTCCATTCATCCTCTTCACGACTTCACTGAGCTCTTGTGCTCCTATGGTGGTCTCCTCTACGCTTGCATTGATCTCTTGAATCGATGCCGAAAATTCTTCAGTGGTAGCTGAGGCTTCCTGGCTGGCGGCGGCGACGCTGCTCATCGCCGTCGCCACCTGACCTGCAAACTCCATTTGTTTCTTAGACGCATCGCTCATTGCCGTGATGGAAGACTCTGCCTGCTCAGCCGTGCGTTTCACTTTCTCTAGAGATAATAGGACACGATCGTTGATGACTTTGACTCCCGCGGTTGATTGGACGGCGTTTTCTTCGATCGCTTTCACTGCAGCCTCCGTCTCACCCTGAATCTCATCGTTCAACTTAGTGATCTGGTCTGCTGCTTTCTTCGATTCCTCAGCAAGTTTTCGCACTTCTTCGGCCACAACCGCGAAACCTCTACCATGTTCCCCCGCACGCGCTGCTTCGATGGCGGCGTTTAGGGCAAGTAGGTTTGTTTGGTCGGCGATGCCGGTAATTGCGCTGGCCGTTTGACCGATTTCTCTAGACCTTGCCACCAAACCCCTCACAACGCTTGCGGCGCGAACAGAGCTTGCGTTGATCTCATTCATCTTCACCTGCGCCTCTTTGGCAGCGTCAAGACACTCTTTCGTGTTTATGGTGTCCTCGCGGGCTCCCGCAACTGCGAATTCAGCGGAGTCAGCAATTTCCTTAGCCTTCGCAATCATCTGATCCATCAAATTTGTCGTGTTCTGGGCAGCATTTGCCTGATCAGTAGCACCTTTTGCAATTTGTTCGGCGCCAGTCGCGAGTTGCTGTGCAGTGCTGGTAACTTGTCTAGAGCTTTCTGCGTATTGTTGCACCATCGTCGAAATCTCCGTAGAAGAGAGTTTGATGGTGGCGATCAGCTTCGCGTTGCTTGCGATCATGTCGTCAAGGCAAGCAGTTAGATGTCCGATTTCGTCCCGGCTTGAGACCTCTGGCTTGACCGTAAGATTGCCTCTACCCACTTCTTTGACAACGGACAGAAGTTTAACAACAGGGCTAGAGAGCAACCGAGCCACATACAGCGAGACCAGAATACCTACGATGATGAAGACGCTTACGATGATGAAAAGATCACTCTGCGCTTGAGCGGACTGGAAGTAGGAGAAGACGCTGATTGCTACGAGCGGTACTAAACCTGTTATGATGAATATCAGCAAAGCCTTGTTTCTTATTCTCATGTTTTTCAGCAAATTCCCTTGATCGCCCGTTGATGCGACTCCGGATGTAACTCCTTCGTGTCGCTTACTACGATCCACAGTCAATGTTCCTGCCTAGCTGAACTCTTGGATTGGCTTGTAAAATGACATAATGATTTGTCTGATCAGATGTTGCACTCTAGTGTTTCATTGCACTTGAACATGAAACTACGACGACCCAATTTGAGAGCCATCGCAAACCAATACCCACCAAGAAAGTCAACAGTTGTCAGAGTAGTGCTTTGATCGTCAAGTAAATCATTCAAACACTATTACGACGGTGACCATTTCACTCCAGAGTATGCAAAGCATCGGGGGCAACGCAGCCAATGGCGAATTGTTGTTGCGAAATTGTTTGGAACTCTTCAACATACTGG
>DATIYC010000209.1:0-26724 GCA_035517955.1 Candidatus Acidiferrales bacterium
GATGGCACTCAAACTCCCTAACTTGTGGCGATCTGTGGATCGTTGCGAGGGTAACTACACACACCTGTCCGTACAATATGTACCTGTCAAGTTTCTCAGCCAATTCAAGAAATACTTACGACGGCTTACCCAGCTGAAACTAGTAACCCAATGCAAAACCATTCTGACCGGCGAATTCATTCCCAACTTCCCAGACTTCGGCTACTATAACCCCAGCATCAACCAGTGGTCTTTCGCCTGGAACAAGTGGCTGGAAGGACTGAGAAGAAAACCCGCGAAGACTATCGAAGACCCAGCGAGTTACGCCGTAAGTGTGGACAAGAAGGACTTACTCATCATTAAGGAACTCCAGAAGAACGCTCGGCGTAGTTTCGCCGACCTTGCACCTATACTCGGTATATCATTACAAGGCGTCAAGTACCACTTTGACAAGAAATTGATCCCGTCTGGAATCGTCAAGTACTATAATTTCGATGTCTGGCCGTACCCAGAGGAGATCTCGGCCTGCCATGAACTCTTGCTTGAGTTCCCGAACAAGCATGCGATGAACAGGTTCTACTCACTAGTCGGCGAGCTATTCTTCGTGCTCGGCGTTGCTAAGGTTCTGCGCCAGAATCAGTTACTCGTCAGTACGTACACTCCTCAAACGCAAGTGCCAAGCCTCTTCGCATTCCTTTCACAAATGGCTAGCCACGGGTTCCTCGATACGTACTCCTCAGTTAGACAGAGCTTCATCAACAGAGAGGCCCAACCTGTCTCGTACGAATTGTTCGAAGACGGAGTGGGATGGACATTCGACCTAAGGAAGCGATTATCTGAGTTGTCAAAACTCGCACGAGCAACAACGATGCGCGAGAAAGCAAGGTAATGGTCCCGCGGGCCGGAGTTTCATAGGGTTTCAGGCCCTATTTTGAATTCGCCGAACCCGTAGTGGATTCTCCAGCGACACTCCGGTTACCGTTGTTAGCCTAGCAGGCTGACGTGGATGCGCCGTCGGCGCACACCTACAGCGTCTCCGTCACTTCTTATGGAATGTGACTCGGAAGCTCTACCAGGCTGAGCTACCGCGGGACCGAATCAAAGCCCTAGTTGCGTAGCCTATAAGTCTTCCAGAGAATCAACACGTTGTTCTCGATGACTTGGCAATAAGCGCCCGAGTTAAATGTCTGAAGGACCTGCCCGTAACGCAATGTGTCTTCGATGCCATTCAAACAAGTCTTTCGCGTTCGCTGGGTCGACACCGATGTGGCGGGCGTCATGCACTTCACCAACTTTCTGCGGTACTTCGAAGCCTGCGAAGAAGAATTCTACCGGTCAATCTTCCTTCCCTTTAACACAATACGCGAGAAATACGGTATCATGCTACCGCGTATCGAAGTACACTGCCAGTACAAAGCCGCTTGTCGTTTCGATGATTTCATAGAGGTCACCATGAAAGTTCGAGAGATTGCCGAGAAGACGGTTACGTACGATTTTCAAACGGTCCGGTTGCACGATCAGAAACTCGCTGCTAAGGGCTCGATAATCTGTATCGCAGTGAACGCTGAGTGGAAAGCTGTCCCGTTGCCAGCTGACCTTACCAAGTCCCTTCGTGAGCGTGGGACGTGATACTGGAATCACGGAAAGTTAGTTAATTGAGTTTCAAATCGATTCCTAGGAACACTAGGAACGTAGTTCTCGGGGCAGGGCCTCTGGCAGCGGGTTTGGGGTTTTATGAAGTTGCAATGGCCGTTTTCTTGCCGCTCGAAGGCCTGTCAGCGACCAACGTTGGTTTACTGTTCACTACGGGAGCCCTGTCGGCCGTCACCTTTAGCCTTCCCTTCGCTATTCTATCAGACCGCCATGGCCGTAAACAAATAATGTTCGTGGGATCCGTGATCACAGCGTTAGTGATTACTGTACCGGGATTGACGTCGAGCTTTACGCTGTTAGAATCTTCCGCTATTCTTGGCGGAGTCGGCGAGGCAATGTACCTATCGACATGGAACGCTTACCTCGCAGATACAACTACATTTGACGTTCGAGCCTCAACCTTCAGCCTATCCTTCATGACTTTCACGATCGCTTTAGGTGTTGGGAGCGTAATTCCAGCCTTCTTTCCACTAGTGAACATAGACTTCCTTGTCGCGCATAGAATCACATTCATTTTGCTGGGTCTCTTATCATTAATTTCATCCTTCTCGGTTCAGAGATGGGCCGTGAAGACGAAGCCCAAGTCCTCACGTGAGGGGATTCTACCCAAAAAATCGCTTGGGGTCATCATGAGGTTCTCCTTGGCTAACATGTTGATCGGCCTCGGAGCCGGACTCATCATCCCACTGATACCTACCTGGTTTCTCTACCGGTTCCAAGTGACGGATGTTTTTTCTGGGCCGCTAATTGCGGCCTCGAATTTCATCATGGGTGTGACGGCGATTTTTTCGCCCCGTATAGCTAGACGATTCGGCTTGGTGAAAGGAATAGTTGTCGCACAGGCATCGTCGATGCTCTTCTTGCTCCTCGTGCCATTTAGTCCGACAGCGTACATAGCGGCTCCACTCTACGTCGTCCGCGCAGTTCTGATGAACATGTCGAACCCACTTTCCGATACATTCCTGATGAACATGACAGCAGAAGACGAACGCGCAACTGCCTCTTCCTTCAACGTAATGCTCTGGCGGTTGCCTAATGCTGCAAGCACGTCAATAGGCGGCTCAATTTTGAGCGACGGCTTCACTCAAAACTCAATGTTCCTATTGAATCTACCATTCTACCTGTGCGCAGCGTTGTACGTGACCTCAATCTCGATCTTTTACGCGATCTTTAGGAAGACAGAAGAATCGCAACTTGAAAAAACGTGAGCAGGTCACCCTCGCGACCTGTTACAGTTTCGGCAGAATTGAGCATTGAAATCTTCATTGATGGTTCCGCAGAATTTGCATTTCCAACCCGAGATTTCAGGGGAGATTTCAGGATGGGATGGTGCAGGCGGTTTCTTTGCTCCGCCTCTGATTCCCACGTATGAGAACAGGGCTCCAATTATGAGGAGTTCAAAGCCTGCATAATGGACAAAAGGGCTGACTACGCTTACGTTTTCCACAGTGCTCAGATTGAAGAGTACTGTATGCGGACTGTTGTCTTGATTGTCAAAAATGAAGAAGTACTTACCAGCCGTTGCCGGTGTGAACGTGAAGTTATACGAGATCGCGGCTGGTTGACCTACGATTACCGCGCTCGGTCGTCCGCGCTGCCACAGCGAGAAATTTCCCTCGTTAAGGATATAGAAAGCCACCTGGCGACCATTGGAGACTTGCAGTGATCCGGTTGCTTCTGAAGCGCGTCCTAGATTCGCCGAAGTGTAAGTGTAGTTCAAGGCCGGAACGCTGAACAGAGTAGACGGCAAAACAACATTCACTTGGTGGTAGTGCGACGTTAGCCCGAAGTTCTCTGCAAGTGGAATGAGGATCTGTGTACCTTGGTTTAGAAGGAAAACTGCGGCAAAGATTAGTATTACGCCAAGTGCCAGCGGGATCTTGCGCAAGATAATCGCCCTCTAAACGGATAGGAGATAGAATAAAGGATTCAGCGTGAAATTGAAACCAGTAAATAGGATGATTCAATGAAAATGTGGCGGGCCCGCAGGGATTCGAACCCTGGATCCCAGGCTTTCTTCCTGAAAGCCCGAAGGCTTACACGATTTCGGAAAATCGCTGTGTCTTAATCCTAGCTCGACTACGGGCCCGACCTGCCATTGTTAGGGCTTTCATGTATATTGTTAACGATAGTGTGAAACCGTTGCTATTAACCGTCTTCCGGAAAACCGTTGAACTATCCTGCAAGCAATGGTTTGCAACATTATCGAGCGAAACGGCATGGACCGTCTCAAGACAAGGTAATTCTAATGGGGACATGGCGCTAGTTGTTGTGAAGTGATGTGTTTGGGGATTTTGTCCGACGTCGAGATCGAAGAACGAATCAAGAACGGTTCACTCGTCATTGCGCCCTTCGATTCGAACTGTCTTAATGGTGCTGGCTACGATCTCCGTCTGATGGAAAGAATTGCGATTCAGCCGCGTCAGCATAAGCTAGCTGGGACTCTTGAAAGGGTAGAACTTGGCGAAGACCTTGTCGGAACTTTGCATATTCGTTCATCGCTCGCACGGTTGGGGATAATTGCAAGTTTAGCTTTAGTTGATCCTGGGTTTAGAGGGCAACTTACGATCCTTCTCTACAATGCAGGGGAGGAGGTTTTTGCGATGGATCGTAATGTTAGGTTTCTACAGATCGTTATCCATCAGCTTAGCATCAAGACGCACCGACCCTACCATGGGCGCTATCAAGATAGTCAAGGAATTGTAGATAGCCGCCTATTCTCGCCCTAATCTTTGTGTCAATTCATGTCGAAAGTATTATTACTGGTTTAGCATGTGCATGTGCATATCTTAACTTGTCAAAGTCCACCAAGAAGGCATTAGATTGAGAGCAGGTTCCCGTATATCCGACTTGAAGTATAAGCTGATGACCATAGAACTACTCAACCTAGCGAAGAACTACTACACATACCGAGAACTCGCACAAATTATCGGCCTACCTGAAACGGTACTGAGCAGGTATGTGAAGGGCCATGTCCTCCCAACCATCGACCGAGCTCAAAACATCAACAGGACCCTGCAAAAGATTATGCGACTTGAGGGAGAAATCCAGCAAAGAATCCGCTTCGACGAGGCCGGATATTTTGACAATACCAAGCTGATTTCTGACACGCTTCTTTTGGAGCGAGCAGTTCAGCACGCAGTGAACGCGTTTGCTGGCATGCGCATAACGAAGATTCTAGCCGCCGCTGTGGATGGCGTACCCTTGGCTGCACTCCTCGCACACCGCCTGGGAGTGGGCTTGATTATCGCCAAAAAGAACAGAGAGGTAGGAGTTCGCGAATTCATCGAAGAAGTCTACATACCCAGCAAGACTGCGATTATGATAAGCCTCTACGTTCCACGAGATGCGCTGAGGAAGGGAGATTGCGTACTCATCGTCGACGACGTAATCGACAGTGGAGAAACGCAGGTTGCCCTCACCCGAATCGTTCAGAAAGCCAAGGGCGAGGTAACCGGCATGTATGCGCTCATAAGCATGGGCTCCGAATGGAAGAACAGAATTGAATCAGTAACCCACTGCCCTGTAGAAATAGTCTTGCAAGTAGGCAAGAAGCCGCTACAAGAAGTCTGAAAGCCCCTATAATCCACCGGAACTACGCCATCGCTTCTTTCACGTCACCAGGGGCTATTACGCCCCTTTCCGTAATGAACCCTTGAACGAGTTCAACCGGAGTAAGATCAAACGCCGGGTTGAAGACTGGAACTCCACGCGGTGGAATTCGTTTGCCCCATATGTGCGTAACCTCCTCCGCATCCCTTTCCTCAATCTTCACCTCTGAACTCTCCTTGCGAAGGTCGAACGTTGAACTTGGTGCGGCAACGTAGAACGGAATATTGTTTGCTTTCGCGGCCAAAGCTATGAGATATGTTCCTACTTTGTTAGCGACATACTTGTCTGTAATTCTGTCCGCGCCAACAATCGCTTTCTGAACCATCCCCCTTTTCATAACATAACCGGCCGCTCCATCCACAATTAGCGTTACTGGGATTCCATCGCGTCCCAGTTCATACGTCGTTAACTTAGCCCCTTGTAATCTGGGGCGAGTTTCAGTTGCGATCACCTTAACCTTCTTACCCTGCGAGATTGCGGTACGAATCGGGGCCAGGGCCGTTCCGTAGCTTACTGTGGCTAACGTGCCAGCGTTGCAATGAGTTAGAACTCGGTCGCCATCAGCTAACAGTGCTGCACCAGCTTCACCGATGCGATGACAAGAGGCCACATCCTCCTCAGCAATCTTCCTCGCCTCCTCTACCACTGCAGAAGCCACGTCGGCCCCTTCGCCGTTAGCCACGTTAGCTCTGTGCATTACGCGATCTACCGCCCAAAAGAGATTCCAAGCTGTAGGGCGACTGAACCGAAGTACTCGTGCGGCAACCTCAAGCTCCTGAAGCAAACGTGTCCCCGTTCTTCTTCTATTCGCATTCGCGGTTAGCGCCAGACCCATAGCTGCCGCGGCACCAATCGCTGGAGCTCCACGGACGATCATTCCTTTGATTGCCGCGGCGACTTGGTGATAATTTTGGAGGTTCACGTAAGTGAATTTGTACGGAAGCTTAGTTTGATCTATCATTCTTACGCGGCCGTTGACCCATTCAACGGTTTTCACATCGGACATTGGGCGCAGTAGTGACACCTAGTGTACGAGCGCCTTAGGCAGGTTGAATTACTTTTCGCAATTCTTCATGTAACAGTTCTCGAAAAAGCATTAATGCAGCGTGTCTCTCGAAAGGGGCGAGTGTTGTCTCTTGGAGAGTAACTCAAGCGCAACCAGCACAACGCAGAGTAAGTCGGCACAACCTGAGGAAAAACCTCAATTTACGCCATGGAAGGCGTTCGCAGATTCTCGCGCCGTACATATTCCATACAAGCAGGATCTCATGGAGTTGAGAGACCGCGGCTTCGGCGACTTGAAGGGAGAAAAACTCTTCCTTACCGCTTACGAATCATTCTACCTACTTGAGAAGCAGAAGGTACACATCTTCGACAAAAAGACAGATAACAGACTTGAGTTACGAGATTTGGTCCGGAGATTTTCGATTGGCAAGCCTGAGATCTGGATCAAGTACCTTGTCTACCGTGACTTGAGAGATCGAGGGTACTTAGTCCGTGAGTCTACTCGAGCGTTTGATTTTGACATCTATGGTAAGGGGCCGTTGAGACGGCTGATCTCTATCGTGTACGAGGGCGGGGAAGCGAGCTTGAAGAAACTTGGAAAACTGCTTCGCTATTCGGAAGCGGAGAAGAAGGAGCTGATCCTAGCTGTTGTCGATCGCCGGACCGATATTGTCTACTATACGTTGAGTTCGCTCAAGGTCTAGGAGCGAAGAGCGACCATTCGCTTACATTGGCTGTCTAGCGTTGCAGTGTGGGCAAACAACAGAGCCTGCGGGCAACTGGGCACCACATTGGACACAATATCTAACCTGTCCCGGTGCCACGCCTGGAATTGTCGGTTGAGTTGGAATTGGTTGCGGTGGTTCCTTATGATGGATGGATGCACCGATTACGCCGCCAATTGAACCTAAGAACAGGCTTGAAATGAAAATTATACCAATAGCAGCTTGAATCTGCGACATTGGTGGAGTTGTGCTCTGTGGCGGAATTGCTCCGAACACGTATAGAACTTCGCTAACGCCGAAATAGAAAGGTGCACCAATAGCCCCGGCCAGCGCACCCGCCTTTGCGCCATCAGGGATTTGACCATACAGCACGTAACCTGCAATTGCGCCTCCCGCAACGGCCCCCACCGCAAATGACCACGCAAAACTCACCGTATCCAACAACGCGCCAATTACGCCGCTTACTACAACCCCGACCAGCGCTGCACCTAGGACGTCTTTGCTTGTGTTAGGCATGTGACTTCGTTCGGCTTAACGACAGCCTTCACTATAAAGCATTACAGCTTGTATTAGCTTTCGAGTTACAACGTTATAGGATGGGTAACCTAAGACGGCCCAACGTGAGCCAATTTGTCTTCGAAAGTCTTCACTCTTCCGCGCGGAATGAGGGATATTGAAGCGGAAGAGATGAGAAGGAGGCTATGGTTGTACGATCGGATACGCGAGGTAGTCTCCCGCTACGGTTTCGAGACAGTCGAACCATCCACCGTCGAGAACCTGGAAACACTAGAGGCGAAGAGCGGCGCGGGAATAAGAAACGAAATCTATTGGTTCAAGGATAAGGGAGGACGCGACCTAGGGCTCAGGTTTGACTTAACCGTTGGACTTTCACGAATGATCGCGAACCGTTACGACCTGCCCGAACCCATCAAATTCGCCAGCATCGGAGGTAATTGGCGATACGATGAGCCGCAATTTGCTCGATACCGTTACTTTACGCAATGGGATGTCGAAGTCTTCGGGTCCGATAGCCCTGTGGCTGACGCAGAAGTGATCTGTGTCGGGGCAGACATTCTCTCGAACGTAGGCCTGAAGAATTATAACATAAGAATCAGCAACCGTAAACTCGCAGAAGCTTACCTCAAACAGTTGGGCGTAGATTCCCAAGAGAAACTCGAACAGGCACTCAGAATAATCGACAAAGCGCGAAAGGCAGACAGACAACAGTTAGAAAATGAATTCAAAACACTTGACATCGACGACAAAATAATTGAGGATATTTTTTCATACGTTTCCCTTAACGGTGACCCAAACTCGGTCCTGGATCAGCTAAGACGCCTCCCGCTTACTGAGGGGAACGGGAAGAGCGGAGTGGAGGAACTCGAAGAACTCGCTGACGCGCTAGCTGCGCTTGGTCGTTTGAACGTTTGCTTGTATGACATGAGCATTGTTCGCGGAATCGGTTACTATGATGGAATCGTTTTCGAGGGTTTCGACAAGGAAGGAGATGTTGGATCGATTTTTGGTGGGGGACGGTACGATAAGCTCTGCAGAATATACGGCAAACGAGACATACCTGCGACTGGGGTAGCAGGAGGCGTGGAACGTCTCATGATCTCCCTCGAACGTGCCGGTCTCTTTCCTAAGAATCGTTTAGGCGCTAAGGTATTCATCGCCACGGTCGAACAGAGCTTGAAAAAGGAAACCATGCAACTCGCACAGAAGTTACGCGACAATGGAATTGCCACGGATTTAGACCTAAAGGGTCGAGCATTGGGAAAGCAAATTGAGTACGTAAATTCAACGAAGATTCCCTACCTGATAGTTGTTGGGCCCAGAGAGATTCAATCCAGAACTGTAAAAGTGAAGGAAATGGCGACCGGCACTGAAACTCAAGTATCAATAGACGACTTAGTAGGAAAACTTGGAGAACTAAGCTGACTAGTCTGCGCCGTGAAAGATCTCCTTTTCATCCGAGCGTAAGATGGCGGTGAGTGTGGCGCGTTCACCGACAAGATCCCTCATCGACACCACTCCCACTGGCCTCTCTTCATCATCCACAACTACAACATGTCGAATTCGGTTCTTGTTCATGACTTTCGCGGCCTCCGCAACGTCGGCGCTGCCCCGCACTGTCACCGTACGTTTCGTGCTCACTTGACTGACAGGAGCGTTGAGCTCCTTAGCCTCAGCTACAAGTCGGATTATGTCCCTCTCGGACACGACACCCACGATTTTGCCTTTATCGACCGTATCACACACAACTAGCAGGCCGATGTTATTTTGTACCATGAGCCTCGCAGCATCTAGAACAGTCTTATTTGATTCAACGGTTATGAGCGGACGTGTTACGATGTGACTAACATTCATTGGCAACTACTCCTCCGGCTTCCCAGTTCTAGATTCGAGCGGAACATAATCCAACCCCGTCTTTCCTACGTAGAGAGCTTTCGGTCGAATTAGCCGATTCGCCTGCAAGTACTCTATTGAGTGAGCAACCCAACCTGAGATTCTACTCATAACAAAAATGGGTGTGAACAGGTCTGTGGGGATACCTAGAGTGTGAAATACAACTCCCGAGTAAGAGTCAACGTTCGGAAAAATCGATGACCCTTCCAAGTGCTTCATTGCACTCATCTCGATCGCCACGGCAGTATCGAATAATTTTGTTTCTCCCTTCCTAGTCGCGAGTTCGCGGCCAAGATTCTTGAGAATCAGATAGCGCGGGTCCCACGTTTTGTAGACTCTATGTCCGAAGCCCATGATCCTTCTCTTGTGCGCCAGCGCGTCGGCTACGTAATCCTCTGCTTTGCTTGCGTCCCCAACTTCCATGACGGTTCGAAGTGCTTCCTCGTTTGCGCCACCATGAAGCGGGCCTCTTAACGTCCCAATCCCAGACGTAATTATTGAGTACATGTCAGCGAGTGTTGATGCAGTTACTGTGCAGGCGAAAGTTGAGGCGTTCATTTCGTGTTCGGCGTGTAGAATTAAGGCAACATCCATTACGTGAGCATCGTAGGCTTCCGGTTCCTTTCCACTAAGCATGTAGAGGAAATCTGCTGCGTGATGTAAACCTGGTCTTGGTGAAATGGGTTGTTTACCGTTTCGCAACCTATCAAATGATGAGACGATGGTTGGAGCCTTTGCTAAGATGTGGAGCGCTTTGTCTATTCGGGTTTCTGTGTCGTCGGTTAGCGGGTGTGCATCATAAAGTCCTAGTGATGAAACAACAGTTCGGAGAACATCCATCGGATCGCTATGAGTAGGAAATGAGCGAATTTGTTCTAGGATTGGCTGATCGAGCGTTCGGTAGGATTCTATTCGTTGTGTGAAACCTTCAAGTTGTTTCCTAGTAGGGAGCCAGCCACGGATGAGTAGGTAGGCGGTTTCTTCGAAGTTTGAGTTGGCTGCGAGGTCTTCTATGCTATAACCGCGATAAAACAGCTTGCTCGCTTCGCCGTCGATGAAGCAAATCTTGCTCTCCTTGACGTATACGTTGTCAAGTCCTTTATGGAGAACGACTGGCTCCTTGAAGGCGCTCAACTCAACCTTACTTCGGTTTCTGATTGCGGTTTATACAAATTGCGTATTACAAAAAAGGGTGACGTGGGAAGCTTTGGAAGCTCGTCCCATTGTTCTACGTTAGCGTTAAAGTGGAGTTCCCCAGGAACCAGAAAGGCGGTGGATAACTGCTGTCGAGTGGATCTTCTGTTTGAGTGTTTTGGACGAAGGGTGAGACTGAGTTATAGACGGCGTTGTAGAGATTCTGCCCTTGGGTGAGGTACGAGGTCAGCTGCCCTGTTAAGTCATCGATGTTACTGAAGGATAGTGAGACTTGGCCAATGCAGTAGACAACGGCTGTGGCTCCCGCCGTGATGAAGGTGGGTGCGTAGGCGTTCGAGTCAGTCGAGATCAGTAGCATCAACATCGTGTTCGGTAAGCTATGGGCTGGGAAATGCTCGATAATGAAATCTAAGCTTATACCTATGTGCCCAGCATTTCCGTTAATCCAACCTTGTGCGAAATCCGATGAATATTCTGCTTGAATTGCCGCATTTGATAGTTGGCCGAGATACCAGAACTCCCTGTGCTCCCAAGTGTAGGAGTCTGTGCGCCAGAGGATGACGTTGTAGTTTTTCATTTGGTTGACGAAGAAGTCAAGGGTGACGTTCTGGTCTTGTAGAATGGTTACTTGATATCCGGCTGATTGGAATTGTTCAGTGATCAGTTTCCCGTAGAACCCAAATGGATAGACTTGCTCAAGAGGATCAAGAATCAAGGCGGTTTTCTGCCCTGGTGCTTTTTGTTGTGGTGCTATTGGGGGGCTTGTCAGAACTTTTATGGCGAAAACTTGGTTCAAGGCGAGCATTGGAAGTATTGCAATAGTGACGATAAGCGCGATTGAAACTATTTTTCGCAAATTTTCTGAACCTTCGAGGCCGCTAATGGGTCGCCGAAATAAAGAATGCCCTAGGCTAGTGACAAAGCTGAGTGAAAAATCATGAAAAAAATTCAGTAGAACTAACGGTGAGGATACAACGGATCCATAGACGCGTACACTGCAAGATGTATGGGTCCCCTAGTTACGGTCGCGTGTTTTTTGATGCAGACCTTTCAACGTGCCAACATTAGGTCTAGAGATTGAAATTTTGTCGGATCCGCGGCAACGGTTGAAGGATATTGATCGAGTTTGAGAGTTTCTGATCTAAATCAGTTTGCGTTGTGGAATTCACAATCGTCTATTCGATTTGATAACACCATAAATTTTGTTTCTCTCGCAAAAAACCACTGATACATTAATATACCAATTGTGATACGTCATTGTTCCGGCGCCCGACATGGCACTCAAGCAATCCATCAACACCAACCTTGAATCATCTCCTGCAATTTCCACAATATCGTTCTCCTTCAATGAAACAACCGCCTGCACCGATAACCTTGGAGAGATGTCGGCCACATACTCCGGAAATTCACACAAACCCCAAACCTCAATCCCAATCATCCCCTCTGGTCCCAAACCCACCCTTAAATCGACCCCGCCCGGCAAAGACATACTTGCAAACAGTTCCACAATCACAACCCGACAAACTCCACAAACCTACATAATTTCACCTAGCACGGGCGCCAGAAAGTCCCCACGATCAACGAGTTTTTTGAGTCTCATGCAGTTTTAATCGACGCGACTGATTCTAACCCGAGCTCTCTTGTCGAAATCTCCCTCATCTTGAACTTCTGAATCTTGCCTGTAACAGTCATCGGGAATTCGTCGGTAAACTTGAAGTATGTTGGAACCTTGAAGTATGCGATATTTTTCCTACAGAACTCCCGAAGCTCCTCTTCGGTCGCTGTTTCCCCCGGTTTCACCTTAACCCAAGCCATTACCTCCTCTCCGTATTTGCGGCTTGGAACACCGATTACTTGTACTTCCGAGATTTTGGGGTGAGTGTATAGGAAGTCTTCGACTTCACGTGGAAATATCTTCTCGCCACCTCTACTGATCATATCCTTGGTGCGTCCAACAATGTTCACGTAACTATTCTCACTCATTACAGCCAAGTCCCCGGTGTGCATCCATCCGTCGGAATCAATCGCTTCCTTTGTTGCTTCAGCATTGTTCCAATACTTCAGCATCACCAGGTAGCCGCGCACGCAAAGTTCTCCCGCATTTCCAAAGGGCAGAGTCCCACCTAACAATGGATCAACAACTTTTGCTTCAACGTGTGGATGAGCACAACCAACCGTTGAAACTCTCAACTCTAATGGGTCGTTGATTCTGGTTTGAAACGAGACTGGCGAAGTCTCTGTCATCCCATAACAAATTGTGATCTCGTTCATCCCCATGTCTGATATTACTCGTTTCATAACTTCTACTGGACACGGAGACCCTGCCATGATGCCAGTCCGAAGTGTCGCGAGGTTGTGTTGCTTGAAGGTCGGATCCTCAAGCTCCGCGATAAACATTGTAGGAACTCCATGAAGCGCGCTACAGTTCTCCTCTTCGACAGTTTGAAGAACCGTCTCGGCGCCGAACGAATCGCCGGGAAGAATCATGGTTGCTCCGTGCGTTACGCACGCCAGGTTTCCGAGCACCATGCCAAAGCAATGATAGAATGGGACGGGGATGCACAGCCGATCGCGGCTAGTGAAATTCATCTCCTCTCCGGCAAAGTAACCATTGTTCAATATGCCCAAGTGTGTTAATGTTGCGCCTTTTGGAAAACCCGTCGTGCCCGACGTGTATTGAATATTAATCGGATCTTCAAACCTTAGACTTCCTTCCCTCTCCCGTAAGTCCGCCATCGACGCGTTCATCGAGCCCACCTCCAGAAATTTCTGCCAAGGAATCATTGAGGTTGAAGTCTGGTCGTGCTCATCGGCTAAAGTAACGATTCTTCGGAGGGCTGGCACGCGTGCCGCTCTAATCTCTTCTGACCCAATTTTGGGAAAATTTCGGATTTCCGGAGCCAGCTGGCTTATCATCCAATGATAATCCGATGTTTTGAATTGTTTAGCGGTTATCAGCAGGCTAACGCCCGACTGATTCAACGCGTATTCTAACTCTGAGACGCGGTAGGCGGGGTTGATGTTGACAAGAATGGCTCCAACTTTAGCTGTGGCGAACTGTGTTAGAACCCATTCCGCATTATTGGGAGACCATATGCCTACTCTATTCCCTTTCTTAATTCCGAAGCCAAGCAACGCGATAGCAAGCTCGTCTACTTTAGCGCTTAACTGCTGATAGGTGAACCGCAACCCTTGGTGCCTAGACACTAGCGCCTCATTATCTGCAAACCTTGACGCATTCTCATCGAATAATTCTCCGATCGACTTCTCGATAAGGGGCTTGTCCATTGGCCCAAGTGCATAGCTCATAGAGGTTGCGGATTCAGCCATGCATATCCATTAGCCTGCCGCCATCCGCAGGAAATGAGTTCTTCGTACACCTACCAGTCAGAGTAATCTTGGTGCTAAGTTCGACGCTTTTCTCAGTGAAATTCGCGTTAACCAATCCGACTACTGGGTAGAACTACTGGCATTCCGAACGTTATGAGATGGAAGTGTTCGAGCTGGATAAAGAAAAGTGGGTACCGCCTATTCAGGCGGTATCTCCTTGAAGGCGCCGGTAATGTCGATCCCCTTAGAGTGGTAGTATGCTTTTGATCCGAAGTAGATGGCCGTTCCGACGACCGCTGTGACTACCAAGAAGCCGTACGCGAAGGTGTTGCCACCCCAAACAGCTGCGTTAGACACTAGTTGAAAGGCGAGCCATAGGAACACTACGGCAGAAAGGATCCCGCAAACAACGAGCACTATTCGGCCTTTGCCAGTTTCATGACGCAATGCGTACGCTACTGCCGCAACGCCTACGAGCGCAAAGTAAAGCATTGGACCAACAATCGTTCCGTAGAGTGAGACGAATGTGCCGTAAAAGAACGAGGCACCAGCTATCATCACTGCAATTATGATGAAGTCAACGATCTGCGCCACGTATGGTGACCCTTGCCTGTTAACGGCCGCTATTTTCGCTGGAAGGAAACGATCGAAGGCTTGGGCCATCAAGTAACGTGCCTCGACGACGATTAGGTATGCGAGAATATTGACTGTCCAGAGTACCCATCCGGCCGCGATTATCCAAGAGATCACGCTATTGCCCGCAACACCCATGGCAAGCGTCCAGAAGTTGAAGGAATAATTCACGACTAGATTCGAGTTTGCGAACGCGCCTTGTATGAAGTTGAATCCACCGACGTAGTACATGGTTGCGAAGGCTGAAGTTGTAAGTAGCATTGCGACGACTGCGGAGACTGGTACGTTCCATTTCAACGTCCCCTTCCCTTTGATCTCTGAGCCTAATGCGGGGGCTGCGTTGACCCATGGGTACGTAAATAGAGCGAAATAGGGAACGAAACTTAGTGTTGCTCCCCAATCTACGAATGGTCCCGAATAGCTGCTAGCTACGCTATCATAAGTTGTGCCCTGAATTCCTAGCGAATTGATGTAATTGACCACGGCCCCACGTCCCCCGATCAGCAAAACGGAGTTGGCGATTACTAGAGTTATGATTCCGATAACAGTGAACGCTGAAATCATCTTGTATGCCGCTTTGGGTTTGATTATGTTGATGGCAACCAGCACTAATACGATAACGGCTGCTAAGAGAAATTGCGATGTCGGATCGGCGCCTGACACGTTGCCTGGAAGAGCTAGGCCGAGGAGGTTGCTGTAACCAAGAGCGACGCCCGATGAGCCAATTGCGAAGACTGCTGACAAAGCTATGAGAGATGCGTATGGAAGATTCCCAACTGTGTAACCGCACAATGCGGACACGTTGCCGACCACGCCACCCAATGCTCTGCTAACCCACACATAATCCCCACCAGTTCTTGGCATGCGTAACGTCATCATTGTGTAGATAATGAATTGCGGAATGAGCATTGTGAAAGCGAGTAGTGAGGCTATGGCTATGTTCACGCCCGACATTGATGGTAGAAGGATGGTGGTAAACCCGACCACGGCGAGAGCCGCTCCCGCGGACATGTCACTGACATTTATTGAAATCGCGTCAAGAAGTGAAACCTGCTTTACAAGACCGGTTGCTTCCCTAACGAAGACCGCACTTTTGTTCTCTGACATGGGATTTGAGTAAGCCATTGAAACGTATTTAGCATTATCAGTAAATTAGCAGCAGCCTAAAGGTGCGATTTCCACTGGACGCGACTACTCACCACAAGATTCACGAGAACAGCGGATTCAATTAATTTTGAAGAAAAGCGACAAACAGTTTTTGGTTATAGAAATTTTATGGACGCATTGAGGGTTCTGACGCGGCAGACTATGTAGCGGCCTGAATTCTGGCAAGTTCCTCAGAATGCTTCTGCTCTGAAATTGGAATCGTATACTCGAGCCCTAGGCTCCTGAGTTTGCTACTTGTGGGAACTCCGGTACTTGGATGCCAATCTCTAAGTTGGTAATACTCATCCAACATGGGTTTCAAGTAGATAACGTGCCCGTAGGCTCTGCCTGGCGACGGTGACTTCTCCTCCAGTAGTCTTCGCGGCTGCGTATCGTCTTTTCGAGTAATGCCCTCTCTAACGTTGAACATTCGTTGGAGGTTCACTATGCGTTCGCCAATCGTCTTCAATCTTGGAACATCAATCTCGAACGCAGTGATTAGTGAGAGACCGGTTGCAATTCTATCCCAGTAAAGTGCAGGCGGGAAGAACGTTCCGAACTTGCATATACCAATAGAATCAATCACTGTCCCAAATTCCTCTCCGTCCTTTACGACCATGGCTTTGTATTTCGTCTGGCTTCCATCTACTATCTCCGGCAGATACTGCTTTCCATATCGGGCGACGGCTTCAGTTGGATAACCCATTTCGTCGATTGTCGGAAAACCCTTCAGGTGATCAGCCCCGCGGCTTGACGTTGCCTGGGCTAGCCCCATCGATTGCTGTGACCTTCCATCTTGGGCGGGAATCTCCTGGCCCTTGATATGCATCGCATAGTACTCAGCTCCCTTCCCTATTCTTTCAGCTGCGCGTTTAACGCCCTCGGCCAATAAATTGCCTAGATCTTTCCTGAACGCTATCCTCGTGATTAACTCAACAACTGTGTCCGCGTTTCCCCAAGAGAGGTCGAGATCTGAAATACCTCTTTCTAGTATCCCTTTCTCGTAGAGTTCCATCGCGAACGCAATGCTCGCACCCGTTGAGATGGTATCCAAACCGTAATCGTCACAGAGCCTGTCAGCCTCAATTATTGATGGGAGGTTTCTGTTCCAAACTCTGGCGCCGAACGAATTCAAGGATTCATATTCCACTACCTCGTTCGTACTGCCAGCATACTTCCCCTCCTTCACTGCTACGATGTGGTGGCAACCGATTGGACACGAGGCGCATGCGATTCTGCGAACGAAATGATTTGCGACTAACGTTTCACCGCTGATATCGTCTATGAACTCAAAGTGACCCTGCTGGTGGTTCTTGGTTGGAAAGCGCCCTACCATACTCATCGGCGCGCAGAGCTGGGGCGTTCCGTATTTTGATAAGCCCGGAGTGAATGAGTTGCCTAGAACTTCCTTTCGAGCCGCTACCGCGTCCTTGACGAAGTCTGGGTCTCGGGCGTGGGGAATCTCAGTGTAGCCCTGAGCAGCGACCGCCTTTAGATTCTTTGAACCCATGACTGCGCCGACGCCAGATCTAGCTGCCGCACAACCTCCATTCATCACCGCCGCATACCTGACGAGATTCTCACCGGCTTGTCCTATCGAGGCAACTTGTAGGAGTGGATCGTCAAGCTCCTCTCGCAAGAGTTTCTCAGTCTCTACTGCGCCGTGGCCCCAGACGCGGTGAGCGTCGCGTATCTCCGCCTTTCCATCGTTCAACCATAAGTAGACCGGCTTAATCGCTCTCCCGCGGACCACAACCGCATCAAATCCTGCCTGTTTCATTTTAGGTGCGAAGTGGCCTCCTGCGTTAGCGTCGCCATAAATTCCCGTCAGAGGAGACTTTGTAACCACCTCAAACCGCCCTGCCGTTGGATAGATGGTTCCAGTGAACGGCCCTACTGCAATGATCAACTCATTCTCAGGCATCAAAGGTTCGATCTTGGGACCGACCTCGTCCCAGAGAATCTTCGTGCCGAGACCACTCCCCCCAAGGAAAGCATATGCAAGTTCTTTGGGGAAATCAACCGAGAGTAATTTCCCGGTAGCTAGATCGACCCGTAGGATTTTCCCTGCATATCCTGGGAGGGAGCTCATGCATATCGCGAGGATTCAAAATTTCATTCACTATGTCATATTAACCCGTGTACCCAGTTGCCAAGATTGGTAAGAAGTATAGAGACCATGCGAGCATTTGGATAGCTACTTGAGCTGAGACCGAGCCATCAGGCTAAAATTGACAAAGGGAGATTTCGAAACCATGAATTTTGATTTTCTCATCAAGAACGCGAAACTACGTTCTGGAAGTATTCGTGACATTGGAATTACCTCTGGGAAGATAGAAGCTATCTCCGAGAAGACCAACGGGACCGCAAAGCGTGAGTTAGATGCTCAAGGAATGTTGGTTACGGAGCCCTTTGTCATCGCCCACCTTCACTTGGATAAGGTCTTGACGGGATCGTTCGCTGATGAGGAGGTGTTGGAGCAGTATCACGGAACGGAGGCATCGATGAGCGGCGCAATGACAGCGATTGAACTTGCGTCGAAAGTCAAGGAGCATTATGTTGAATCAGAAATCGTTGCACGCGTTCGGAAGGTGTTGACGGATGCCGAGTTCTACGGTGTCAGTGAGATTCGAGCCTTCGTCGATGTTGACACGAAGGCAGAATTAACTGGTGTCAAGGCTATCTTGAAGGTGAAAGGCGAGTTCGAGGACCGAATCGGAATACAAATCGTTGCTTTCCCTCAAGACGGAATCATAAGGGAGCCTGGAACAGAGGAATTACTCTACAAGAGCATGGACTTGGGCGCAGACCTCGTAGGCGGAATTCCTTGGATTGAGCTCACGGACGAGGACGCTAGAAGACACGTTGATATTACGTTTGAAATTGCCAAGAAATACGACGCGGACGTATCGATGCTCACGGATGATGCGGGAGACCCAGAACTAAGAACCACCGAATACCTAGCGACGGTCGCGATCAAGAGCGGAAGAGTTGGGAGGGTGACTGCCTGCCACGCAAGGGCAACTGGGTTATACAACGACGTGCATCATAGAAAATTCGCCGCCCTCATGAAGAAGGCGGATGTCGGTATCGTTACCGATCCACACACAGCGCCGCTTCACGTTAAAGTCAAAGAGCTGCTGAACGCCGGGGTCAATGTGGCGTTGAGCCAAGATGACGTCTACGACGCCTACTACCCATATGGACGATGTAACATGCTCGAAGTGGCCTTTCTAGGGGCACACTTGCTTTGGATGATGTCCAAACAAGACCGTGAGACCCTTTATGACATGATAACTATAAATGCAGCCAAGATAATGCGTCTCAGGGACTACGGGCTGTCGATAGGCAACACGGCGAACTTGGTGATCCTGAATTCTTCTGACTTGAGAGACGCGTTAACATACCATCAAGAGCCTTTGTACTTCATAAGAAAGGGCGAGGTCCGCTGCGAGACACACATGCAGAGGAAACACAAAGTGTTGGCTTCATGATAACCGAAGCAACACGGTGTTGGCAAATCGGTAGGGCGGGTGTTGGTCTACGCGATTACCTGATCCTGCCTAATCTTCCATTTTGTGAGTTGTTGCTGGAGCAGGTCGAGCTCCTTTCGCGCCAACTCTTGCTGCCAGTTGGCAAGGTTGCCGATAGTCGCTAGGCTACTTATCAGGCGCATGCTGTTTTCAAGGTGCTCCGTGATATTGCCAAGTTCGTAACCGTTACCGGTGAATAACTTGAACTGTCTTGCCGACCAGTCACCCGGTTGGTCTGAGCCTGGGATGAATTCGTTAACGTACTCTGCGAATGCAGCTCGATCCACTACTGCGCCCAGCTTACTTATCCTGCCCTGCCCACGCCATAGCCACTCATCCACGCCAAATAATGGCATATCATAATTATTCGCGCACAGAGCCGTCAGGTTTCCCATAGCAAAAGCGATCAGTGGAATGTCGTGGCTTTTCGCTATTCTCTCCAGAATCTTCAGGCCCCGCATAGATATGAACCCATAGACGATCCATTTTCCAATTCTCGACCCAACCTTGTCGCATTCGTTGATTGCTTTTTGTAGGCTGATTTCGGCGGAGCGACTACTTGCCACCGTATCCTGCATCACCAGATCAATCATCTTACCTTTCGGGAGGTTCGAGAAATCTTCGTATACAATATTCAGTTGACGCTGAATCATGCCGTCGTGATCTCGGTATGACGTGTGTGTGTAACGAGGGCGAATGTACACAGTTCGAAATGAGTCAGGGATTAGTTCCTCAGCAACTTTGTGGAGCTGATAACCTAGAGCTGCCCGAAGGATTTGTTCGAAAACAATCATCTCATCTTGTGAGGATGTATCGATGCCTGAGAGTTCGAGAATGGCTTGAAAACTTCTCTGCGCTGCTTCATGGGTCAACTGCTCAAGTTGCTGACCCACTATGTGAGGGTAGCATGCGATTTGACGCGTCATAGGTGTATCAATAATGTACGCTTTGAGACCGACATCTTCAACCTCATACACTCTAGTGTCCTTGTTTAGGGGCGACTTCAGCTTTGCAGGTTTAGTTGCGTCAACGTTGACGTTATACTCTTGAATTATAGAATCCAAAAGATTGGGCTTGAGTTGCCCCACCACGCCCGTCATAATTAACAACGGGGACACTAGTCGGCATGGAACTCATACTAATAGTAAGCGGCTGAGTTTTGGCGGCCAGACTAGGATTTGAGAGGCAATGAATCCATAGCGCGTTTTGAACCTGCGAACATGGAGCAGCTCATTCCTTACTCTGGCGCCAGATCCTCTTTGCGGCTAAAGCCACTCAATAGATATCGGAGCAATCAAAGATGCAAGAAATGGAATTGTTCAAATCACGGAAAAGCTATGGTTCCAATGCATGAAGCTACCCAGAACACGAGTGCACCCTTAACAGCTGCTGCACTCTCGTTATGTTAATGCCGTCGGGAGGTTTAGAAGCGGAGAGATGGAGGGAGGTGAAGGTGTTTCGACCGAATCATCATAATATCGGTAATTGGTCTCGCCCTATGTAGTGCTCTGACCCTCGGTTTGCTCAAGAGACGCGAATTGACTACCCTTCGTCGTCGAATTTCTCTTCCATTTACGCATGAATACGTTGTGAAGAAGTGGATTGACAATGAGCTCACACATTTAACGCAACAGCGCAGAATAAGCGTAAAGTTTACACAGTCTGCAGTTGCGTTCATTAAAGCCAAGTATACGAGAGACATCTCACTTCAGATAATACTCCGCTATCGCTTCTACACAAGTCGAGCAGGTTCGTTTTGGGAACCGTACGTTGAAACAAAATTGGGCATGGTAGATCCGCATAAAGAATTTGTCAGAGTGGAATCTAATTCTGGAATACTCGTTTTCATGGCGAAAGAAATCTACGGACTGTTGAAACAGGAGGATATACTCTTGACAGTAACTACTTCGGGCCTTTGGAAGTATAAGAAACTCAAGCTCAAGCCAAATCTGTCATGGTTGTTGTCTATGAAGGAAATGCGAGAAAAAACAGGGACACATGGCATACGATAGCTTTTTCATTGCTCCATAATACCACATTATCGACTGAAGACGGAATTTTTTGATCCAGTATACTAGCCGCCAATTCATATTGGTGGCGGGCCCGCGGGGATTTGAACCCCGGACTTCTGCACCAGCATGAGTCACAGACTTGGTTCTACAGCTTTTTCCGGCGTTCCTTAGGGGGTTCGGCACAACGCCTGCCGCTCTATCCAACCTGAGCTACGGGCCCAACGCAACCTGCCTACCCGCAAACTAAAAGCATTGAGGATTAGTGCTGCGAGAAGATTAATGAGGTCAAGCTAAGTTTGTCTTAGTCCCGTGCGGGGATACCAGAGCCAGGTCAAATGGGCAGGTCCGCTAACGAGCGGTGCTAAACTTAAGATCCAAAACTCACCTCGGCATTGGAGAAGGGATCCTGTGGCGTAGAGCCCTCCGAAACGGGCGCGCAGGCCTTCAGGGGTTCGAATCCCCTTCCCCGCACCATTTTACTCGTGACATAGATGACTCGTTGACGAGTGTTTTCGTCAAAAGACACACCAAGAATAGAAAGAATGCAAAGTTGGGAAACAAATCATAACTCACAGACAAGAATGCAATGGTGTGATCGTCGAATAATTTCTGCAGATGCTACCCGTATTTTTGGGCGGAACACTTGTCGCTCCGTAACTCTTCCAGCACTTTCCGGAGGCTCATCATGGTCGTGTTTATGTTAGGCAGAGTCGCGTTGTATCCCATGTGACCGATTCTGAGAAGTTTTCCTTTAGTTTCCCGGAAACCACCTCCAATTAGTATTCCCCATCTTTCAATCATCTTGGTCACAATCTCAGTCTCAGAAGTGTGTGAAGGAATCGCTAGCGCAGTAACGGTGTTGGAAACGGCCTCACGTCGCTTGGACCAGAGTCTGAGGCCAATCTTCTCTGCCTCCTGCCTGCAGACGTCGGCAACCATTTTGTGTCGGTTAAACGAGTTTTGAAGCCCTTCCTCTAGAAGCTCGGATACTGCTTCGGCTAGGCCGTACAATTGAGTAACCATTGGAGTGGATGGGAATCGTCTTTCTCTAATCCAAGCATCCCTATAATCTAGAAGGCTAAGGTACGAATGTCTAAGCTGATTTTTCTTTTGCTCGATTGCCTCCCATCCGTCTTGGCTTATTGAGATCAGAGACGACCCTGGAGGCCCAGAAACAGCTTTCTGCGACGATCCAACGCACAAATCAATATTCCAATCATCCGGTCTAACATCAACGCCTCCAAGAGACGCGACGACGTCTACGATCGTCAGCAAGCCATGACGCTTCGCGATTGGACACAGTTCCCGGATAGGGTTCAAGATTCCTGTTGGAGTTTCGCAGTGAACGGCGGTCATGGCTTTGATATCCTTCCTTTCATTAAGAAAGGTCTCGAGTCTATCGGGTTCAATTGCCTCATCTGTGGGGCAGGCTAATTCAACTATTTCTCCACCTGCGTTCTGCACGTAGTTTCCGAAGGATTTGCCGAAGGGCCCTGAATTCAAGACTAAGACTTTGTCGCCAGGATTGATGGTGTTTGATACGGCAGCTTCTAATCCTAGAGCGGCTTCCCCTTGTAAGATTAGGACGTCATTCTTTGTTTGGAAAATTTTCTGCGTGTCGACAGTCGTTTGGGTGAAAAATTCAAGGAATCCTTTGTAGTAGTGATGGATCATTGGTCTGGACAGAGCTTGAAGTACGCGAGGTGACAGCTCCACTGGACCAGGAGTCATCAGTAGCTTGATTGGACCCCGAGGGTTCGTGTACAATTATCTTACCGGCTCGTAATCAGGCAACTACTTTGAGAACGGATTGCTCGAAGTAACCGGTGACGACTTTCACGTATCCGACTAGGAGGTTATCGGTTGTCGCGTCACCTGTGTCTACGAGGAGGGGTTTGCCCTCTAGGGAGATGATTTTGTCTTTGGTGGCAACGACGATGATGTTCTCTTTGCCTACTTTCTTTATGACCTTTGGGCTTATTTGCTGGTTGCCGCGCCCAAAAATGTAACCTTGACCCCCGATTACCGTGACGATTATCTTAGTCTTCTTTCCGTCAATTAAGTCGAGCAGGTCTTTCTCGTTAGCGTCTTTTGCGATGAGGTGTTTGTTTAGGCATACGTCTACGCCCAATAGCGTGGATTCTGAATTTATTTTATTCTTGATGCCGCGCATGGTCGTGCCGGGGCCCAGGATGTATAAGCAATCTGGTTCCATATGGTCGACGATTGCATATGCTATGTTCTCTACTGCTGCGTCGTCCGATTCTTTCCTGCCCGCTTTAGCGCTTTGAACGAATGCTTCCTCAGCTGGAACGCGTAGGTAACCATAGAGTTGAGCGGAAGCTCTGCCTGCCCGAAACGCGTTTTCGTCAATGTCCATTACTTCGGCCTCTCTTACCCGAGTTACTTCGCCTTGTAGGTACATTGCTGCGAGTTTTCCAGCGGCGCGTGCATTTATCGCGTACACAGCTGAATGCATCTTTACGCCTGCTGGAATTCCTAATACCACAGAACGATCGCCAATTCCGGCGTAGATGTCGCGGGCCGTTCCGTCGCCCCCCGCGAAAAGCATCAGGTTAATCCCCGATCTTTGTAATTCGTCAGCGGCCGTGCGTGTATCACTAGCCGTAGTCATTCCCTTGTGAATGGACCCTAATACCTTCGGAGTAAATCCAGCGGCTTTGGCCTCATCCTCACCCATCTCAAACGGATAAGTGACGATGTCGATTTGGTTCTGAAGTGGTGTCAGCTCTTTCAATGCTGCCGTTGCTCGGGCGGGAGCCTCGGGTATGGCTCCTAATTCTTTGCATCTTTTCTGGATGTCGTATCCGTCTGTACCCTTAAGCCCTACGCGGCCTCCCATGCCAGCGAACGGATTGACAATCAGGCCTAATCTAGTTCCCACTGATCGTTTCCCGCTAATGTCGGACGAGGTTCGAGTTACTTTTCAACTAACTGCTTGTTTTCGTAGGTATGCTTTCCACGTGAGTGCCCATTTGTTTGGGTCATCTAGTTCTGCAGGGTTCTTGTTCTTGTGCGCCGCGCAATTGTATGGAGCAGCCTTGACGAATTCTGGATTCTCGTAGGCTTCCTTGGAAATCTGCGCCAGTGCTGCCGCATATTCGTCTAAGTCTTCCTTGGAGAACGTTTCGCAGGGTTCGAGTGTCATGGGTTCTGGTACCACCCATGGGTGGTGGCTCGTCCAGTAGTGTTGGATTCCGAAATCGCCCAAGCGGCGCATGACATCCTCTGTACCTACTCCAGTGTCCTGTTTCAGTTTCTCCCAACTGTAACGGACTTGCTCAAGACGTCGGTGGCCTTTCGCGTACCTAGTGACTTCTCCCGGTATTGCTTCGATCTTCTTCTGTAGATAGTTGTTGTTCAGGACTGAGATCTCTGCAGCCTCTCTCAATCCGTCAGGTCCCATCATCATGCACCAAGCGTACGCTCGTAGAACGACGGGCGCTGTTCCCATGAAGCCTTTCACTTTGCCAATGCTTTCAGGGCGATCATAGTCGAGGTAGTACTTCTTTCCGTCGTACTCAACGGTTGGATAGGGTAGGAATTTTGCGAGGTCTGATCGCACGCCTAGCGCCCCGGTGGCTGGTCCTGAGCTGCCGTGAGGTGATGAGAATGTTTTGTGCACGTTGAAGTGGCACATGTCGAACCCAGCGTCCCGCGCCCTTGCTATTCCCATTACTCCATTCAGGTTTGCCTGGTCGTAGAAGCAAATTGCACCGACTTTATGCGCTGCCTCTGTAAATTTGTCAATGATGGGGTTGTAAATTCCAGTGTCCTCGGGGTTCGTTATGTGGATTGATGCGACATGGTCAGATAAGGCCGCTTTGAAAGCTTCTAGGTCAGGGTAACCGTTCTCGTCAGGATAGAGCGTGGTCACTTTGAAGCCTGCCGTTGCAGGGGACGCTGCGTCGCAAGGATGCGAGAAGATCGTCGTAATGATCTCATTACGCTTGTCCAGTTCGCCGTGCGCCTTGTGGTATGCTCGTATTATTGAAGCAGCTGTGAAGACTGCGTGGGCGCCTCCGCCAGGTTGTAGGGTAAACCGATCCATTCCTGAGAGTTCCTTCAGGATTTGTTCGAACCTGTAGTAGATTTCCAAGATTCCCTGGACGGTGTCGGATTCTTGTGATGGGTGTAGGTAAGCTAGGCCGGGGTCGTTGACTAAGTCTTCTTGGACGCGTGGGTTGTATTTCATTGTGCACGTACCGAGGCTAATGTCCGGGGTCAAGTTCGAGCCTAAGGTTTCTTGGGAGAGGTGTAAGAAGTGGGACAGGACTCGTTTCTGATCAACTTCCGGTAGTGCAGGCATTTTTTCACGTCTGACGCTCGCAGGCAGTCGGCTGAATACGTCTCCAGTTTTCGCTTGAATTTCTGGTTCAACGGCTGGAGTCAGAATGCCCCGTACGCCAGGCGTGGACATTTCGAAGATTATGGGTTCATCCCAATGTGCTTGCTGGTAGTTCCTAACCTTTACAATACCCACTTTAGACGACCTCCTTGAGAGCGTCAACCAACATATCCAAATCTGCTTTCGTGTGGACCTCTGTCACACAGTACAACGCGCTTTGCCCTAATTCTGGAAATTCTTTAGAGAGATCCTTTCCGCCGAAGATACGTTTCTTAAGCAATGATTTGTTGATTTGTTTGACAGTCTTACCGGTTCGGTCAAAGTTCACGACGAACTCTTTAAAGTGCGGTCCGCTGAGTACCGGCACCTTAACTCCCTTTACTGTAGCAAGTTTCTTCATCGTGTATTCGGCGCGTTGCAGAATTCCTTCGCCAAGCTCTCTTATGCCTCTAGGTCCCATTAGGGACAAGTAGACGGCTGCTCCGATACCGTGCAATTGTGCCATTGTGCCGAGGAAGTCTTTCGCTTTTTCGCGGGATGCATAGGATGTGCGTTCGAAATACACCTCGCCGAAACCATACTCACCCTTTTGAGTCGTGGCCGTCATTCCGAAGAGGAGTGATGGCAATTCAGCCACGAACTTTGCATCATCGTGAGTCGCGACAAAACCACCCAACCCTCCTCCCCAGTACATGGGTATGCCCAAGGGTTGGATATCGCCTACGGCTATGTCTGCGCCATAATGTGCAGGTGGCACTAGGACGCCGAGAGACGTTGGGTCGACGCCGACGCTAACTATTGCACCGGCATTATGTGCAATCTTAGAAATTTCCACTCCTTGGGTTTCAATGACGCCCAAGTAAGAGGGGTTTTCGAAATAGACCACGGCGGTCTTGTCAGAAACTTTCGATTTCAAATCCTTCAGGTCTATTAGACCCGTTTTCTTGTCCATCTCGATGAGTTTGATATTGGGTACTATGGATAATGCGTAGTTTCTCATGCATGCAAGCCTGTCTGGCGCGACGCTCTTGGCAATTAATGCTTCTCCCCGGCCAGTGATGCGTGAGGCCATGCGGACGCTGGTTGCAGCTGCCATGCCCCAATCGTAGGTCGGGGTGTTAACTGCCTCCATGTCGAGGAGTTCTCCCATGCAGCTGGCAAAT
>DATIYC010000210.1:0-8659 GCA_035517955.1 Candidatus Acidiferrales bacterium
GCCCGCACCAATGATAACACACACAATTCTACGCACAACTTGCCCACCCATTCATAACATGAACAAAAGAAAACAACACACAGACCTAACCAGCGTGGCAAAAACAATTACGGAGAAGCGTTTCCGGTAATAGGAATGCTACTTGCTAAATTGGAAAAAGTGTGGGGAAATATACGGTAGTATAGATTCCGTCAGTTTGACTTAGCCAGGATCGCCGCTACTGGAAGCCCAATCTTCTGTAACGCTCCTCGTACCGCGTCCATGTCCGCACCCTCGAACTCGCACATCATCTTCCGATCGTTTATGCAGTGGCAGATTGCGAGGTTGCAGACATAAGCCTGCTTGAAGTGAACATCAGAGAGATGCTGCTCACTCAGCATCTGAGGAACGCTTCTAGTAAACCCTAATGGGCCTAACTCTTTTGCTGTTACGTCAGTGTGGACCAAGAACTTGGACATTTGAACAACTCATTTGGTTAGTAGATGCTTGGAATTTCGTTTGCTCTTGTTTGTGAGCATGTGCTACAATATTTTGCGTGTTCGGGTATTCTGAGGCCGCATCGGATACAATAGTTAGCTCCTAACTCTTTTCGTTCTGGTATGCGAGTGAATGAGGGGGCTCCTACTGATTTGGTTGGTAATTGGACGGCCGTGCCGCATGTGGTGCATAGTGCGGTTCCAGATTTCGCATCTTTATCCACAGACTTCCCACAGGTAGGACAATAAGACATGTCGGTGCATTCTTCCACATGCGTGATAAGGGACTGGCGTCACCGACTTGAGGTCGTGCATGTAACATGCTTTTCATTTCCCAATTGCCAAGGCGCAATAAAGACACTGAAAACCCTGAGCAATCGCTGCAACATAGCAAACGGATGAGATGTCGATCCCATATGAATATTGGATTGTGGTACATTGCTACCGGAACCCCATGTATCGCAACTGAGGTCAAACTCAGCTTATACCATCTGACTCGGTCATCATACTTCATAACTGGAGTTGAAATGAGATATGTGCGAAAGATGTGATGCATGGAGGGCGATAATTGATACGTGGTTCGGGGACGCACTACTCCTCAAACTTGAGACATTCGTTGATGAAGACGTCGCGAAAAAACAGCTGCTAGCCAAGCTAGGCTTGAACGAAGCCGATTTGATTATGCAATTAACGACATCATCGGACTCTGACCCACGGTTTCATTAATCGCTCCGCTGGTTGGACGCATGGACGTCAGAGATTGGCTTGAGAGATACGGCTATGCGGCCAACTATCCGGGCGAGTGGATCGTCCTTTCCGGACCTACAACCACAGAAGAAAGTGGGCCGACTAGCCACACGTTGGAATTCAACGGAAGACGAAAGGAGGACGCGATGGAAGTTATCCAGCGAATGCGGACGACCGAACCTCAGCTCTGGACGGTCGCCATCAAGGTGCCAATAACTCCTGAGCAGCGATTCGCAGGAGACCGACTCGTCCCAAACCTTGCTAAGAATAAACCATCAATGTTGCCAAATTCAAACACGGAACAGCACGATACTAGGGATTGCTAGCCGCAAAATATTCGTGTGTGTATAGCCTGGTGCGCCGCCGCCGGCTAGATTGGTGCGGCCGCCGGGATTCGGACCCGGGTTTTCTCGTTGCGGTTAGGCAACTTTGAGGCTTGGGAAGCCCCCGTCATAGACCAGGCTATCCTACCAACCAGTGGTTGGGATCTGGACCACGGCCTAGTGGAGAATTACTCTCGCACTCAAAGGCCAGCCACGACGACCGCAACCCCGACGAATGATTTCAACGAAATAAACGTATCACGACCACAAACAATGCTCTGGTCAAGTGTTCTGGCGTTTGGGTGTCGGAAGGTCGATTAGCAGAGCCCTAGCCACGTCCAGCGAATCTTCTTTCGCCTTATCTGCCAAATTGCCTGCCAAACCCGATGCTTCTCTAAGCGGCTGTGAGATTTCACAGAGTGGCTGTATCTTCTCCTCGAATCCCTTGAACACGACGCCGTCCTCGCAGACTCCACGGAGCATATTCTCCATCACGCCCTTCGAACGCTTAGTTACAATATATTCCGCGGAATCGAGTTCAGCCAGCAACGCAGACAGGCTGCGATCGTCTTGGGAGAATTGTTTCGCGGAGTTTTGCGAAACTTCCAAGGATGGTTTCACAAGTCTAGGTCTAAAGTCGATCCTGGTTATGAAACGGCGCACGAATTTTTCGGTTTCTAGTATCGGAACTTTGTCGACGAGGCGAACGCGTGGGAGGGAGAGGAGTGTTTCAATCGGTCTTGGCATATGCCTCTTTAAGGGTATGGAGAGGTGTTAAAACAGTTGCGCGAAGCTCTCTTACGTGCGCTAAAGGGCGGACACACGAAGTCAGCGCCTTAATCCAAGCCATAGATTGAGGGAATCATAAGCTTACTCTATGGCGATGGCGGTTAGGGTGGACCGTACACCTTCTAGTCTTCTCAACTTCCAGGTGACGATTTGCTTCAATGCATCCATTGAATCAGCCTCAACTTCCGCTATCATATCGTATACGCCGTATACGCGGTGGCACCATTTCACGTTCGAAGTCTTACGAACCTCGTTCAGCACCTTCTCTTCCGAGCCAGGGTCCAGGTTGAATAGAACATAACAGAGTGTCATAGCAAGCGTTGTTGATGGTCTGACGTAAGAGGCTTATTCCCAACTCTTCAGTGCTGATATGTGTTTATGTGTTTTTCTTAACGTGACAGTCGCCCTATCAACAACGTCAGTTTAGAAATAGCTGAAATTGGTCGATCCGTTAGTTTTGTATTAGTTTCGTTAGTGCTTCGAGAACGATTTCGTGTAATGGGGTGAGTGCGTCTGTCTTTGTAATCTATGGATTCTTCTTATGGAGCCCTTCTAACCAGTCTGTTATAGTGAGCGTGCCGCCAGCTTTCCGGACAGTAATGACTTTACGCTGTTTATTCCATGAAGTCTTCCGCTTTCTGCGGTTCGGGTGGTAGTCCTTTGCGTTTGCGAATGTCGGTGATGACTGTGCCTACCATTGATTGGGGCACGGGTGCCCAATGGGCGAATTCGAGTCCCCAGAAGGCTCGGCCCTGTGAGGCGCCACGCATCACTTCCGACAGGTCAAAGGTTTCAGCGGTAGGTAGCTCGCCGACAATGTATACTAGGTGACCTTTCTGGTCGACGGAGACGATTTTGCCTCGTTTCTGTGAGATTACGCTGGTTGCGGCTCCTAGGAGTTCTGGTGGCACCTTCACGGTGATTCTTTGGACGGGTTCGAGTAGTACGGGGTTGGCGCTGAGGAAGGCGACGAAGAATGCTCTGCGGCTCATAGGCATTATTTGGGCTGGGCCTCGGTGAACTGGGTCTTCGTGGAGGGAGACATCAGTAATCTTAGCCTTCAGTCCTCGGATCTGCTCGTACGCTAACGGTCCCTCCTTCAAACCCCATCGGTAACCGGCGACGACCATATCCTTCACCTCTTGAAGGAACTGTGCGCCTTTCGTAACCTCCACAAGCATGTTACTTCCCTCATCCACGCTCCAGACGCCTCTAGCTTCATCTGGTGACCATCCTTCCTCTCGGAGGATCTTAGCCATCTCATGTCGGTCTTGGTATTCCCCGATCTTTCCTTCCTTGATCATGTTGACAATCTTGTCGGGCAGGGGTTCAACTGAGAGGTAGATCTTGTTGTGTTTGTTCGGCGACTTGCCCTCAACCGGCCCAGCTGCCGCGCGTACGCTCTCCCTGTAAATGACGATGGGCTTTGAGGTTACGATCTCCAACCCGGTCTTCGTTATGAGTGTAGTTGCGATTTCGAGGTGGAGCGTGCCCATGCCTGCGATTAGGTACTCCCCGGTTTCCTCATTGATCTTCGTGACCAAGTTCGGGTCTTCCAGGCTCAGTTTTCTAAGCAGGTCAACTAGCTTGGGTAGGTCGCGGCTGAATTTTGGCTCCACAGCCATCGTGACAACTGGCTCGGTAACGTAATGCACAGCCTCGAACGGTGCTATGTCTTTGACAGTTGAGAGTGTCTCACCGGCTTTGGCTGAGTCTAGGCCGAGTAGGGCGGGTATGTTTCCTGCGTTAATGGTTCCCACGATCTCTCGGTAGGGTCCCATGAAGAGGCATACCTGCTGCACTCTCTGATCCACGCGAGCGCCGAGTAAGTGAAACGTTGAGCCTTCCTTGATCGTGCCGGAGAATAATCGTCCGCTGGCCACTACTCCTGCTTGTGGGTCAACAACAATGTTCGTGATCGCCATTACGACGGGTCCGTTGTCGTCGCAGTTCATCATCGCTTTACCGACATCGCTGTTGATGTCTCCCTTCCAAACTCGTGGGATACGGTATTTCTGGGCGACGTGTGGTGGCGGCATGGCTTCCACGGCCATATTGAGAATTGCGTCGTGCAACGGTGCGCGTGTTTTGAGTTCGTCGAGCTTGTCGGTGAGGTAGGCATCTACGACGTCTGAGAACTTCACCCCTTTCTCCTTAGCGATCTCAGCGTTGAATCCCCATCGATCCTTAGCGGAACCCATCGCGACTGTGTTAGACGCGAAGCTAACCTTCCACTTCTCCCTATACTCCGGTTCAGCGTACAACTCGATGAGTCGGTTGAACTCCGTGATAATTCGGCCAATTCGTTCTTGGATCTGGTCTGAGGTGAGGCGGAGTTCTTTGATGAGTCGGTCAATCTTGTTAATGTAAAGTACGGGACGCACACGTTCCTCCAGCGACTGCCTCGTCACAGTCTCCGTCTGAACCATAATCTCCTCAACCGAATCTACCACCACTACGGCTCCGTCGATTGCTCTGAGTGATCGTGTGACTCTGCCAGAAAAGTCGACGTGGCCTGGGGTGTCGATTAGGTTGATGACGTAGGCGGTTCCGTTGCGTTCATGCAGTAGGCTTACGTTCGCGGCTTTGATGGTCATCTGCCGCTTTTGCTCTTCCTCCATGTAGTCTAATGCTAACGCTGTACCTGCCATGTTGGGTGACAGAAGACCGGCAGCGGCAAGGAGGGAATCGCTCATCGTCGTCTTTCCGTGGTCGACGTGGGCGATTATGCCCATATATTCCGGACGCAGGCCATTCTACGTCTTTCGGATCTGTTCCTTGTTCGCTATGATCTTCTGTATCTCCGTTGTTGTCTTGTAACGGGGCATTTTATCTCAACTCTGCACCGAAATTGAGTTGGCAACAGCGCATGATCTCATTTAATCGTTACTATCAAGTTCTGGGCGCAATCCGCGATCTCATGGACGATCGTTTCGGGCAGTGAAACACGCGAAACCAACCAACCGCTAAGTATGAGAACCCTTCAAGAAGACGAGAGGCAAGCATCTTGGGCTTCAACCTCTCACCTCTCGTCGTAAAGCAACAACTCGCCCTAGAGGATTTGAGAGGCAAGAGCCTAGCAGTTGACGCAAACAACAACCTCTACCAATTCCTCGCATTGATCAGAATGCACGACGGAAGGCCGTTTACCGATTCAAAAGGCCACGTCACCTCACACCTGGTCGGAGTACTGATGAGGACGACACGCCTCATGGCCGATTATGGAATTCGCCCAGTATTCGTCTTCGACGGCAAACCACCCGAACTAAAAATGAACACACTCAAAAAAAGACGGCAAGACCGGGAACAAGCTCGCAAGGATTGGGAGGCAGCCGTCGTACGGCGCGATTACTCCTCAGCATGGTCTAAGGCAGTAACGATGAATTCCCTGACACAAGAAATGCAGAATGACGCAAAGAAACTCCTAGGCATGCTAGGGGTCCCAGTAGTTCAGGCACCACAAGAGGGTGAGGCTCAGGCAGCGCACATGGCGAATAGAGGGGACGTTTGGGCAGCTAACAGCAGAGACTACGACTCAGTCCTCTTCGGCTCCCCAAGACTAGTTCGCTACATCACAATCTCCGGACAAGAATTTCTCCCAAGCAAAGGCATCTCCCGTCCCCTAATCCCCGAACTCATCGAACTCGAAACTCTTCTGAAATCTCTTGAAATAACTCGCGAACAACTAGTCGACCTAGCGATTCTAGTTGGAACCGATTTCAACGAAGGTATCAAAGGAGTTGGGCCAAAGACTGCGTTGAAATTAATTCGACAACACGGCAGCCTCAACAATTTACCCAACGAATACAAGTCACAGCTATCCCAAAGCTTCGATCAAGTTCGAGAAATCTTCCTCAAACCAGCAGCCACAAACGACTACGACCTTCATTTCAAAGGACTGAACACTGAGGGTTTGCGAGAATTCTTGTGTGCCGAAAGAAGCTTCTCTCCTGATCGAGTAGAGCTTGCAATCCAACGAATGGAATCCTTCTACGGCCAACAGAAATCTGGTCTAGACAGCTGGATGAGGTAACGGAGCGTTACACTAATGCAAACTCCATTCGCTAAATTCGCCGACCTCTGCCGCCAACTTGAATCCACAACCAAAAGAACCGAGAAGGTCGCGTACTTGGTTGATTTCCTGCGATTATTGGAGAATGAGGAGATCGCCCCAGCGGTCTCATTCATCACCGGAAGGCCATTTCCAGAATCAGACGAACGCGTATTGGTAGTTGGTGGCCAAACGCTCTGGAAGGTGCATCGCTCAGGCGGACAATCTGCCCTAGTGCAAAAACCCGTGACAATCCTAGAGGTTTACAGAACCTTCGAAAAGATCGCCCATGCATCAGGCACAGGGTCAAGACAGCGAAAGGAGACCCTGATCGACACGCTCCTTAGCCGACTCCCGCGTTCCGATGCCACATATCTTATGCGCATCGTGTTTGGCGAGATGCGAATCGGGGCCGTTGAGGGCATGGTACTTGACGCAATAGCACAAGCCACCTCAACTAATCCAGATCAAATCCGCAGGGCGAACATGTTGCTCGGCAGCCTTCCTCAAGTCGCTGAACTTGCGTTAACGAAAGGCCCTGCCGCAATCAAGGCAGTCGATGTCACCCTGTTCGTTCCAATCAAACCAATGCTCGCGGAAATGGCAGAAGACCTCGACGAAGTCTTCAAAGAACATGGCGGAATCTCCGCGTTTGAATACAAGTACGATGGCGCACGAATCCAGATTCATCGAAGAGGAAGCGAGATTCGAATTTTCAGCCGCAGGCTCACGGACGTCACAGCAAGCACACCCGATATAGTTCAACTGGCGAAAGAGCGAGTTGGCAGTGATGAGTTCTTGGTCGAGGGAGAAGTCGTCGCCATAGGACGCGGAGAGAAGCCCCTTCCATTTCAGGACCTGATGAGAAGGTTCAGGAGGGTACACGCGGTCGATGAGATGGTGAAACAAATCCCTCTCCGACTCTTTCTCTTCGACGTGGTGTACCTCAACGGCAAACTCCTCATCGATACTCCCTACGATGAGAGATGGAAGATCCTCAACGAGCTTACCGAGGGAACGTTGTTAGCGACGAGGATTGTGACAAGGGATAGGGATGAGGCGTCGAAACTAATGTCCGCCTCAATCGGGGCTGGACACGAAGGGTTGATGGCTAAGGACCTGAAAAGCACTTACACGCCAGGCGTACGAGGAAAGAAATGGTTCAAAATCAAACCCGCCGAAACACTTGACGTCGCAATAATCGCCGCTGAGTGGGGTTCGGGGAGAAGGCATGGCTGGTTAAGCAACTACCACCTAGCCGTCAGAGACGAAACAAGCGGAGAATACCTTGTGGTGGGAAAAACATTCAAAGGCCTAACTGACCAGGAGTTCAAAGCAATCACTCAGAGACTTCTCACGCTGAAAACGAGGGAGACTGAGTATGTGGTCTACGTGAAACCCTCAATCGTGGCGGAGGTTGCTTACAATGAAATTCAGCGAAGCCCTCACTACAAATCAGGCTACGCTCTCCGCTTCGCAAGAATCACCCGTTTCAGGGAGGATAAGCGGCCCGAGGATGCGGATACGTTGCAACGGCTAAATCGCCTATACGAAGACCAATTCCGGTTCAAGGCTTCAGCTGATTTCCGAGGTTTGGAACAGTGAAGGTTGCTTCGCTTTTCAGCGGCGGCAAGGACAGCACATACGCCCTCTGGTACGCCCAAATGCAAGGCTGGAACGTGGAAAGGCTAGTCACCGTGTTCCCGGAAAATCAGGAGTCGTGGATGTTTCACTTCCCCGCGCTCCGGTGGACTAGCCTGCAAGCGGACGCAATAGGGATCCCACAAGAACGAGTTGCCACCAAGGGAGTCAAAGAGGAGGAAGTCGAGGATCTCGCTAACGGTCTTCGGAAGTTGGTTGGAGAGTTAGGGGTTGAGGGAATCGTGTCGGGGGCGGTCGCTAGTGAATATCAGAGGACGCGGCTTGATAATATCTGCGACAAACTGGGCTTGAGGAGCTTCGCACCGCTTTGGCACAAGAAGCAGGAACAATTGGTCAGGGATGAGGTTGATGCGGGTTTTGAGATTATCATAACCGCCTGCAACGCTCTAGGCCTTAACGAAAAATGGCTCGGAAAACCATTGGGAATCAAGGGCGTCGAGGAACTCATCAAACTGAACAAGAAGTATGGGCTCAGTGTTGCGTTCGAGGGCGGTGAGGCTGAGACGTTCACGCTGAACGGGCCCGTCTTTTCGAAACGCCTTGTAGTAACGAAATCAACCCCACATTGGAAGGGTGATTCGGGCTACTTGGAGTTGGAAGAAGTTCGTGTC
>DATIYC010000211.1:0-15571 GCA_035517955.1 Candidatus Acidiferrales bacterium
AGCTGCGTTTCCTGATAACGGAACAGGTATGGGGTTCAAATTGAAGCCAACGCTCAGTCCGTTCACGGTAGTTGTTGTGAGAGTTACAGGAGAGGAGAATGTGCCGAAAGCTTGCAATGTTACCGTTGAGTATGCTTGCGAGCCTTGAACCACATTAATCGATGCCGGTGAAACTGAAACGTTGAAATCGCCTCCTGAAGTCATGACCTGGACCAAAATATTCGTCGTACGAGTAAGCGACCCACTCCTGCCTAATACGTTGAGCAAATAGGTTCCAGGTTGAGCGGAAGTCGAGGCAGAAAATGTTACGGAAGCAGGAGCTGACCCATTGTCCGGCGGGGTGGCAGACCCAGCAATAGTGAAGGATAGGCCTTGGGGGGGCATACCAAACCAGGATGCGGACAGAGTAACGGGCGACGTAAAATGGTCAATTGAGGACACATAGACGATTCCCTCCGAGCTCGATCCCTGATTAATTCCGATCGTAGCAGACCGAGCGGTGATGGAAAAGTCCGGGCTCGCGGCTGGCGATACAACAATTGTGAAGGAGGTGCTATGCGTTAACTCTCCGCTGGACCCAGTAATCACAATCGGGTAAGTTCCCGAACTGGCCGACGAACTGACTGATATTGTCGCGGTTGCGGTTGCAGCTCCTCCAGACATTTCGGTTATCGAATTTGGTGAGAGACTCAAAGACACTCCTGAGGGGGCGTTAGCGGTCAATTGTACGCTAGAAGAGAATCCGCCGAAAGAGGTCACGGTTACAGTAGCGGTAGCAGATGTGCCAGGCTGAATGTCTTCGTTTGAAGGTGCAACTTCGATAGTGAAATCTTTAGGTGAAACCACCTGCAGAGTGAGCTGCGTCGAATGAACGAGTACGCTTTGAGAGACACCTAACGGACCGCTTGTACCAGTCACGGCGATGGAGTATAGTCCAACAGCCGTCCATGATGGTACCGAGATCGAAAGGACTGAACTAGCTGTCGTAGCATAAGGGTAAACGTTTGGTTGCGGAAATAATTCGTTTTGCGAGAGACTCAACGATACACCCGGAGGTCCTCCGCTAGGTATCAAGGATATGCTAGAAGCGAAGCCGTTAAGGGAGAAGACGGTGATGGTCGAGGACGCGCTGCCACTGGGCACTATATCGACGAGTGCCGGGAGGATCCCGATTGCGAAGTCCTGCTGGATAGTCTGGGATGTTACTTGCAGGCTAAATGCATGGGTGCGGATAGTTGGACCACTCGATCCGACAAGCGTGAGAGAGTATGTGTTACCCGCCATGCCCTGAGCAGCTGTGAACGATGCGTTTGTGGTCACGGTACCACCTGCAGACGGCGTAACAGGGTTTGAGTTGAAATTAACCGTCACACCAGACGGAAGCATAGAGAAAGACAGTTGCACCGGATCACTGAATCCGTTCACCGAAGTAACGGTAACGACTACGCTCGCTTGCGAACCTGCAACCAAATTCAAACTTGAAGGTGAAGTTGCCAGAGCGAATGTAGGTAGTGGTTGCGCATCTACCGTCATGGCGGAAGAGGAAAATAACGTGAGGAGAATTATTAATTGAAGGAAAGTTCTCTTTCCTTTCTCACTCAATTTGTTCCACACTCAACTCATTTAGAGGAAATATGCGTGCATCCTACTTTAACTTTAAATGCTCCATAACAAGAGCAACCCAGATTTTTCTTAGGCTTGCGTTCTGTATTAATGTCAGCCACCTGTTCTTTCCCTCAACCATGATTCCCCAGACTGTGGCTGTTACCTTTGTGTTAGCTAATTGCAAAAAATCATGTCAATGGTTGTCCGTCCGTTCGCCCATCAGTCAACCCTTTCGTGTTCCCTACTGCGCTCCACGACACACGCCAGCAGACTCTGTGTAGTTGTCGTCGGACAACTTTGGGTGGATAAAACCGTCGGATGAACTAAAATTTAGGGCTATTTTGCCGTTTTCTAGGGCGCTGCGTAGTATGGGTGTCGGGAATCGCCTATCATTTTTCCCGAAATCGAACCTTTTGCTATCAGAGTTTCTAACACCTGTTCTACTCTCTCCCTAGATGAAATGTGGAGCAAAGAAGAGATTTCTGAGGATGTGTAAGCTGCCAAACGGTCAGCATTTAGAAGCGCTAGAATAGCTTGCTCTAATGCGACAATTGGTTCACCCTTCTCAAAGTCCTCTCTTGTAATTGGCAACTTGAACTCGAGTCAAAGGGAGGTGATGTGAACTTAAGAAACTTTGCGTGAAGCGTTTTGAATATCGAATTTTGGAGCGTTTTACCGTAAGTATGGCGCTCAAGTAACAATCCGTATATGTCCATCGACAAACGTTGTATCCATCAATTCCCATCTAATTGTTGAAGTTAATGTAACGCTTAGGCCTTGAACGAATAGGGAGAAAGAAGCCTTCTACCGTCATGCCACCTACCGCCTGCCAACGAAATGTTAGCGTATGAAGCTGCGAAGAAGGGGTTAAGCCCCAACTCCCTCGTCTCATCGGTCATAATGAAATATGGTAACTGGGACAGATTCGCTGAGAAATTCAAACTCATCTCAATAAACGACGATCTCTTCCCTAGACGATCCTCTTTCGTAATTCCCTTTTGTTGTAAGATTTCGTAACTCTCTTTGTTTCTTTTTCTTCCTTTCTTCTTTTTCTGCTTTCCTCTCTTATCTTCCTGTTTCGCTTTATTCTACTGGATCTACTCATTCTTGTCACTAATAGTGACCTCCACGCACCTTCCCCGATCTGTCGTCTTTTAGAAGGATTTTGGATTAGGGTCAGTCTATAGTCTCCGCTGTCGCCTCCATCGACCATGAAGTCAGATCCTGTATGTACCTCTCGGTGATCCCACACTCACGCGAAAATTATGCGCGGAGGGATGTAGGCAAACAGGATGAATGTTGGCCGGAGGCGAATGCACTCTATTCACAAGGCACTCCCGAGTGCACCAACTTGGTTCTACCCGTCTTTCAGGGCCGACCAGGTTTGCGCACGGCCAGCGAACTATGTTTAACTCTTACAACCCTAATAAGGTTATGCTTGAAAAAATAATCAACGTCTTGGCATTCGTTGTTGCCGGGAGAAGAACTGTTGAGGGTAGTCGGTCAGCTCGTGGAGTAGGGTTCTTCCGATCTAGACTCGTGTTTTGCTTCGTTCATCCTGCGTCTCCTTTTGCTGCTCCATGGCGCCACTTTCTTTCATCATCCTTGCTTCGTGAGCCCTCTCCTCGTGGAATCGTGAACGATTCCCTGCATTGATCTGAACAGAAAACGTATCCCTCGTATTTGATTGGTTTCTCGGCTTTCTTACCGCAATTCGAACAATATTTCCTATGGGTTTCATTTGCTGTTTCGGTCAACTTCCTTCACACTCCTTCTCATTGTTTCGTTTCATGGTATTAGTCTCAGCTCCTAGATATTTTCGGTTACGGAATCACTCCTCGGCGCCCTGTCTTTCCGCGCTGTAGAATTCCAAGTAACGGCACTTCATACACACGAAGACCTCCACTGCGAGGCTGGCATTGACGTCAACACCGCGATCACGGCGCAGTCTCGGTATGGCATGAAAGGGTTTTGTCTCGCTCATAGGGTCATTGCATTTGGGGCAAAATTTTACCTTGGCCTTCGAATCTTGTCCGCTCAAACTCTCCACACGTATCTCATCAACTTTCATTCACTAATGAAGATGATTCTTACCAATATCCGAGCATGGATCATTTCGGTTAGAGTCATGAGTGGTCGAGCTGAATTTCTTCTGGTTCATGGGTTCGTGGGGACCAACGGAAGACCCTTTATATGAGTTACCTTAGGTAACACCTTTAATGATTGAATATGTCCGAACAAGGAATGCAAGTAATGATTCTGAGAGAAGGTTCCCAACGTACTACCGGGAAAGATGCGCAGCGAAACAACATACTCGCCGCGAAAGTCATAACTGAAACCATCAAGACCACCCTGGGCCCAGAAGGTATGGATAAGATGCTGGTCTCGGGAATGGGTGACGTAATCATAACAAATGACGGCGCAACGATAATGAAAGAACTGGATGTTCAGCATCCCGCCGCCAAGATGCTAGTTGAGGTAGCGAAAAGCCAAGACAGCGAAGTGGGCGATGGCACAACCACTGTAGTCGTACTCGCCGGCGAACTTTTGACGAAAGCAGAGAACCTCCTCGATAAAGACGTCCATCCGACAGTTATCGTTCAAGGTTACAAGAAAGCTTCTGAGAAGGCCCTGGAGATCCTTCAAGGCTTATCCATCGACATCAAACCTGACGATGAAAAAACACTCAAACAGGTAGCCATGACGTCAATTGGTACAAAAGCAACTGTAGGAACCAGCGAACACCTCGGAACCCTAGCAATGAAAGCTGTCCGCCAGATCATGGAAGCGAGAGATGGCAAGGTCACAGCGGACATAGACAGAATCAAGGTTTTGAAGAAAAAGGGCGAGAGCATGGAGCAAAGCGAACTCATCAAGGGCATCGTTGTGGACAAGGAAATCTCTCACTCACAAATGCCCAAACAAGTAAGAAACGCCAAGATCGCCTTACTGAACGCGAAACTCGAGATCGAAAAAACTGAGTTCGACGCGAAAATTAACATCAATTCCCCAGACCAGATCAAAGGATTCCTCGACGAAGAGGAATCAATGCTCCGCGAAATGACGGAAAAGGTTGCAAAGAGCGGGGCTAACGTAATCTTCTGTGAGAAGGGCATCGACGACATGGCCCTACACTTCCTCGCCAAGAAGAACATAGTGGCTGTGAAGAACGTCAGCAGCGGCGACATGGAAAAACTCGCCAAAGCCACCGGCGGGACCATACAAGCCAGCACCAAAGACATCCCCTCCGGAGGGCTAGGTGAAGCAAAGCTAGTTGAAGAGGTGAAGATTGGAGACGATAAACTCGTCTTCGTTCGCGAATGTAAAGACCCCCACTCAGTCACCGTGATGATTAGGGGAGGTTCCGACCATGTTGTAGACGAAGCTGAACGCTCCTTCCACGACGCCCTCTGCGTGGTCAGAAATGCACTAGAGGACGGTAAGATTGTTGCTGGCGGAGGAGCTCCCGAAGCTGAAACAGCAAAGCAACTGCGCGACTACGCTCTAAAAGTGGGAGGCCGCGAACAACTAGCCATCGAAGCCTACGCAGAAGCACTAGAAGCGATCCCCCTTACAATAGCTGAAAACAGTGGGCTCGACCCAATCGACATAATGGTTGAACTCAGGTCAAAACATGCTGATCCGGAGAACAAATGGTTTGGGGTCCAGGTCAAGACGGGCAAGATTGCCGACATGCTCACCGATAAGATAGTGGAACCACTCAGAGTAAAGCAGCAAGCCGTCAAATCAGCAACAGAAGCCGCATGCATGCTCCTAAGAATAGATGACATCCTCTCATCAAAAGGAGCGAAGAACGGCGGCCCACCGGGCGGTCCGGGTGGAATGCCGGGAGGAATGCCTGGCGGAATGGGTGGAATGCCCCCAGGCATGGGGTAAACACCCTATCCCGAAAGACCGAAGACCACGACGAACTTCGCCCCGAAGCTAAGGCCTAGCTAGGGCGCCGTCATCTAGAGCGGGCTATTCGACAAAAATGTTAAACAAGGCTAGAAGTCGCGACAAGCTAATCAAGAGCGATTTCTTTTCTAAGACTTAGTGATGCCGGATTTCCCGTAGGCGTTTCTCCCAACCATTACAACTAAAGAATGTTGTACCTTGGTCGAAGTCCGACATTCTAATGAAATCGCTTTCGGCTTTGCGGGGTGTGCTCAGGTAGAGTGTACAATCAGGCGGGGATTCGACTAAATTCTCGACTAAATTCGGTGGCAAATCGGGTAAATCAACGATTGCAAACGCGTGGTCGGTTCTTTCGTTAACTCTCAAGAAGAGAAGTTTGTATCGGTTCTTGAGCCATCTCTCGATGGTGGCAGGATCTGACTTTACTATGAGCGCCACTTACCTAAACTCTAGGACAATTTTTCTTGTGTAAAGGGAAAATTTCTAGACTGTTTGTTTCGAATCCACATTTTTCGCACACGAATCGTTGTCCTTCCTTCTCGAACTTTGACATCATAGCTGAAACGACACTATCAGTAAACATCAACCAATGCTATATCAGTTCGCCTCCAAACCTAGGTTGAATGTTCAACCTACTGATATCGGATTACTCGTGGGCTAAGCAGGTTTCTCAGTGTGCGTATTCCTTGGGGCGCACTCACACGGTGACGGTAAGACTTCGTTGTAGCGGTCGTTTGGTGTCGATGAGGTACTCGAACATGGAGTGTTCCACAGCGACACCTCAAACAGGTAGCGCTGCAAGCAAAATTATGGATTACGCGCCTACTTGGTGCTAGCCAAGAAGGATTTAGCTCTCTCTACGTAGTCAGCTAGTGTGTATCCCTCGTGGTTGTGGTATGGTATGCCGAGTTTCTTGTAGAACCTTTCAGCGATCAGCGGTCCAATTGTCTTGGCTCCTTTGACTTGGACGGAATTTTCGAGGATTTCGTAGACTGTCTCGATCCGGTACGGCATTTCGTTTGAGGATATGTCGTGCTTGGCTTTCAGCTCCTTATGCAGATCGTTCAGAACTGTAACGCCGAGATATTCCCGAATTGTTTCGTCGATACTTAGACTAAGAACCTTGTTGAAGTTGCTGGGTGTTATTGTTGGCAATTAATGGAGGCTCAAGAGTTTGCAACCTGATTGCTTTCAATATAACCCTGATTGAGTAGTATCAAAATTGTATGGTACAGTGAACCAGCTCAAACGTCTCAATATGCGTATCTTATCCTCTTCGAATCCACGCTTCGGTACCACCCGCCAGCTGCATTCTCTTAGTTTTGCGCGTTTAGCTTGCGTCCTCGACTCTCTTCAGGATTCGAAGAGCCGTAAGGGTAATCCACTTGCTCGGTTTGCCTGCTTCCTCTAACGCAAACGGCTTGACGTCTTTATCTATGCCAAACGTGCTTTCGGCAACGCCTGGCCCCAAGTCTGGATGAGTCATGTCCAGTAGCCATGTGCCGTCGCTTTGTCGTTTTTCTTTGAGAATCTTTAAGGCGGGGGTGAGGCGCTTGTCGTCTGCGTATCCTAGCTCTGTGAGCAAGTTCAGGCCTATCAAAATGTCGTAGTAGTAGTGGTTTGGGTAGTGGAATCTGAACCAGGGCGCGTACTTGCGTTTTCCTTCTTCGTACAATTTGCGTTTGAGATAGAACTCGGCTCCTTTTGCGATAGATTGTTGGATCTTTCTTGTCCGTTTTTGTTTGGGGAGGGCAGCGTAAGCCGACAAGGGCTCCCAGTTGTCTAGAGTTCCGCGGTCGTGGCTGAAACAATTCCAACCTCCGTCTTCTATTTGATCCTCGAGCAGCCTGTCGTACAACTTCTTCACTCGATAGTCGTCGGAGTACCCATAGCGAGTCAGCATGCGTGCGGTGTTTCCGACTATGCATGCTTCTTCCGTGAAGAAGTTAAACGGAGAGCCGAGCCTGAGTTTATAGTCAAAGAATAAGTCTGCAACTTTCTTGATTCTTCTATCCTTTGACGTGAGTCCAAGATCCGCTAGAACGAGTGCCCGCCAGTTGGTCGCTACGAATTTTGGCCGATAGAGAAACTCCATCCATCCAGCAGGGTCTTTGCGCCACGAAGGTACTTTTTGTTCCCAGTAGCCCCCAGGATTCTGAAGCCTCAAAATGTCCTTCGCCCAGCCTCCGTGGGGAATTTTGGCATAGGCTTCTCTGACCTCGCTATCGTTTTCTGTGCGTCCTAGGACATCGACTAAGGTGTAATAGCGGATGGATGGTTGGTTTTCCTCAAGCAACCAATCGACGACGTGTCGATCTAGTTCACTGTGACCGGAAATGTCTTCTTGCTTTAGAATCGAGCGTGATGCCATTCAGATCTGTTCCTCAATCCATTCAAGCCCGATATATCTGAACACCGATCTTTCTGAAGAGGCAGGAGGACGAGGGTGCGGGATTTCAATATTCGAAGAACGGTGCTCCAGCTATAGAATCTGCCCCTCGAAATTGCGTCGAAGCTTCCCGTCCCCACGCCCTAGCCACATTGTCCTCTTCGTAAAGCAAGAACACAAAGTGCTCCAACTGTTGGTTTTTACCTACCCTTGATCCAGCCACCGCATATAGTTCTTGTAATCAAACTACCGGCTTTTGACGATTACAGACTCATTTGTCAGGAGCCTAAGTATGCGGGGTGATGGTTGAGATGAAGACGAAATTCAAGCTCACATGGATTCGAATGCAAGTACAAGGCGCGAACGGATCTATCAACCTCTACACACGCGTACCTGGTATCAAAGAAGTCGGTAGGTCGAAGATAGAGAAAGCGACGGGAAGTTTCAAGACGCTTATTTGTTTGCTTACCTTGACGCGAATGATCTGTAATCCGCTAGGGTTCAGTCTAGGTAGACGCTGGGTATCTCACGCTGCCGCCCACGACTTTCAAACGCGTCAGGCCGCAAGACGAGTCATTACTGAATCTCAAGGCAAGATGCCAATAGCCCGGTGACGACTAAGTCTCATGAGATAGAGATTCTCGTTGTAGATTAAGCTAGATTCCCACTAGATTCTAATGCTCTAATCGAATATCCTTCCAGCTTTGAACCATAGTTTGCGCACTCCTGAAAAGGAAGCGTGCTCCTCCAACCTCGCTCTTCTCCAGTTGAACAACTCATAATCGCGTAGCGCTTGTTCTGGCGCGAGCTCACTTGCTTTGCCGAGCTAATAGAAAATTAGGGTCGAAATCTCCTTCTCATCTCTGAATGGAGACTTCGATCCATTGCATGGAGAGACGATTCTGATTATGGTGCGATGGTGATGATTAGGTTACGACGTGAATTGTCCAGAAGTCGCTGGAGAGGTTCTGATCCAGAAGGTATGCGTATGGGAGGGTGAAGTAGCCCTTCATGCCCCAGTTTTCTCCCCATGAGTTTCTTATGACGAACCATTGTTGGGATTCATCGTAGCCCACAGTCATCACAGCGTGGCCTCCGATGACCTTCTCTCCCGGGGTGGGCATAGAGGCGTGACCGGTTTGTGCTACTTGAGGGCTCTCGAAACTGTCGTAGACGGTGAACCCAAGCACGAATGGGTAGCCAGATGCTAAACATCCTTTTAGTTGGGTTAGAGTCTGCGTAACTCTCTGATACTGAACCGCCTTGTACTTTGTGGCTTGCGTGTAGCATTTTTGCGGGGGTTTCACTGCGAACTCTGCGATAACGTATGGCCAAAGTTCTTCCGGACAGTCTCCTTGGTGGGAAACGCTTTTGATGCCGTCTCGAATTTGAGCGCCAGAATCCGTGCTCACAGTTCCTTCGATAGCGCGCTCATTGTAGTAGAGGAAGAGTCGCGAGGGCTCGAAGGCTTTCTTGTGCTCCTTCATTAGGTCGAATTCTACCGCTGCAGAGATGGCGTTTGCCGTGCAACTTCCAAGATCCCCCTGATCGTAAACTGGCGGGCATTGCGGTCGCATGTCGACACTTGGCGGGAGCTGTGCCACAATCAGTGGTGGAGCGGCGTAGAGTTGATCTCGGTGATCTGGTAGGTCGGGTAGCCAACCGTATCGCTTTATTTTTAGAGACATTCTTTTTTCACCTCCTTCATTTTATGATGCGGCGATAACAGACCAGGTTGCGATTGCGCTGTCAATCGTTGTCCAGTAGCCGTATTTCTCGTAGGTTTGGGCAGCTACCTTTCTCTGCTCCTCAAGACTCAGTGTCCCGTCGATTTGTGGATCTGAGGCGTTACGGATTGCGTACCAGTTCGGCGCTTGGCTACCCAAGTCTTGACAGGCAAGTCCGAGGACGGCGTCGCCCATTTCTACTGCAGCGCCTAGGCCCTGGAGCTGGTAGGTGTCAGTCGTGTTGTCGAAAGCGAAAAAATCTGTAGTAATCACATCTATGCTTTCACCGATTTGACTAACGTCATAGCAAATCGTTGGGTACCGTTGAGCAGGAGGGAGATGATTCGCGTTAATCGGAATAAGTGTGTTGACGCTTGGATCGAAGTAAGATGTCGGCGCCGAAGCCTTGTTCTGATATTCAGCGTTATTGAATGGAGCGTTCTTGAAAGTTCTGTCACAATGAAACCTAATCGTTCCGGTTACTACTACGTCACCAAGCTTGATAGGTGATCCTACGCCCCCTGCAGTTCCTGTCGTAACCACGACTGTGGGTTTCGTTTCCTGTATGATCTGCTTCCAGAGTTGTCGGATTGGTAGTTTCGGACCGTCCTGACTCATATGCAATTCAGACTTGAAACATAGAACTTTCTTGTTGCCGATGCGGGTAGGAAAGAAGCTTCCAAGTCGATTCGATTTGAGAGCTGGGGCGCCGGGTTGAATGTTCTTCTTGTAAGAATCGAAGAGCCTATCATACTTGTACCAATTATTGCTCGGATACCCCGGGGTTAATGTGTCAGCTAGGGCTTCCGCCTCAGCCACCGTCCAAGTAACGATGAGAAAGTCCGCAGCAGGCAAGGGGTCGCTCGACTTAGGGCTGGGTGAAATTGGTTGTGATTGAGGTTCAGTTCCCGACGGCCAAGGGATTGGTTGTGGATGCTCAAGGAGGCTGGGTTCGATCTCCGTCCAATACGCGTGTGTGGTTTTGTCTCGCGGGTCAAATTCTATAATATGCCTAGCCAGTTCGATATCATTTTTCGGGGCTTTCATCAGAAAGACCCCCAGAAGTGGGATCCTAATAGTACGAACTGCGTGTTAAATTTTGCGAATATTCGTCCTACAATGGATATGTTTTGTAGCCGCTAAACGTGGCCCAACCCGCTGTGCCAGGGCTTGTCAGGACGAAATCTCCAAGTCTAATTCCAACAACAACGACACTGAGCTCCTGCCTTCGCAAGTAGAGCACAAGCATTCAATCGAGTTGCCTAGGAGTTTGCAGAGGCAGACGCGAGGTAAGGAATAGACTGGAGAAACCTAGTGGGTTATGCGTGGATCACCATTAGGTCCTGTTTCGCGCCGCAGTGTACGCAGAAATTCGCAGATGCCAGAATCTTAGTACCGCACTTGACACAGAACTTTGTCTCAGCCGTTTCCGTTAAGCCTCCATGATACGGTTTAGGAGCATGTGTCCATTTAGGCGGCCGGAGCATTTCATCAAATCGGTGATAGAGGTTCAATGTTTTGTCCATCTTACCCAATTTGACCGGTATCTTGTTGACTAGCATCGACATCTCGATTGAGGCCTCTAGGCAACCGATGGAGACGTCACTAAGATGTTCATTCAGGAGGGTGACTGTGACATTCTTGGCCGCTATTTCCGGTTCGGCCACGTATTCGAAGCGAAGCTTGGCAACAATGATGCCGCAAAACCTCGTTATGAACTCAACCCAAGGCCGGAATGCGGGTAGGTTATTTTTCTGTAATTCGAAGGTGAATACGCGTTTGTGGTTCTCGAGAGCTTCGACGTATTCGCGTCGCTGACTAATCCTTTCGACAGTAAGGTGTTGTTCAATTGTTAGCTGTATAACGCTGTTGGGGATGAGCTGAGTGAGGTTGTCTAAGACTCTATCTATGATGTATTCTTCGGCCCGTTCCTTGCTTAGCCAGTTGGGTGCTTGAAGTGACTTTCTTGATAATGGGCTTCTGATCAGAGCCTCTAAGTCTCTGTTTGCAGCGTTGTTATCCGAAACTTGAGAAGTCAACTTTACCTCTCCTTCCAGTCGATTCCGCTCTTAACCTCGATGTCAAATCCGGGATGGCGCTTTGCGTAGATGCGAGATGCTGCGCCTGTTGCTGCAGCAGTGGCGGAAACTGTTAGAATTGCTTCAGGAACCGTGAGTTGTGTAACGACTTGCTGAACGCTTACTGTAGTAGAGGTGGACGTCGACGTTAGTGTTCGAGAAAGCGTCGTCGTTGAAGTTATTGTCGTCGTGCTCGCAGATATGGGGTTTGGCTCAATTGTGAGGGTTGAGCTGTCCATAAACGTGCAATTGTAAGCGGTGGAGTTGCCGGTCGGAGTCACCACTATCATAGTTTCGCTGGGTGGGGACGCAGAGCAGTCCTGACTGAACAGTGAGTATGGGCTGTACAGAGTGAACTGATTGTAGAAGACAACTAGTAAGCTAATTGAGTATGTTCCCGGCGAAGTTGAGGGACTTATTTGAAGACTAGCCATTATTGTGCCATCCGGTCGAAGACAGTTGGGGAATTGAACGGGTCCGCTCTGATCTGAATAGACTGCGCATCCAGAAGCTTCGAATGCGAAGCCATTTTCGTCTGGGGAAGGCAGATTCCCATTTACAGTGACAGTGGATCCGGGATGTGCAGGATTGGGAGAAAATCGTAGGTTTAGGGAAGAGTACTGGTTGGCAAAACTTGCTTGCACAGTTTCGACGCTGCCCGGTGAGGAGATGAAAAAGAGACAGAGCATGATTGCTACGTCAGCCCATACTAGGGCAACGAGGCGTATCACTCGGTGGCGTCGCGGGTTCAAACCGAGAGCCAACATATGTAATGGTGCGGAACTTACTCAAGTGTTTTACGGAATTAGGGCCTGGGAACGATTAAGCCCTTAAGTGCGGGATTCAGGATTCTAAAACAACCCTATACAGCACACCGTTTGGCCTACTCTACATCGGACTGACGGCGCTGGGCGTGAACCTGATTACCACCATAGTGGGGAGCCTCGTTATCCCGACCAAGTCAAAGGTTCCAACCCGATCTGAGCAGTTGATTGGGTTGCAGGAGGCGAGCGTAAGGTCAAGCGCTGAGCAACCGGGATCGAGTCTATCTGAGTAGGGTTTGGAGGAACTCCGAATGAACCCCTCCAACGTCTCTAGACGGGGAGGAGTTGCATCAATAGGCCTGGCCAGAGTCCGTTCAGGACGGTGTGTATGGCGGTTTTGTCGTTACACAGGGGAATTTTGTGCTTAATTTTGTCGTTTCGTGTCGTATTTTGGGGAGCGTGATTTGTTTCACTCACCCCTTTCCACGCGGAACACCCTAAGGCTGTGAGTTTCAGACTGGTAGTGGAACTCGCCGTGTAGTCGTGGAGTTGGGTTGCCTCGGCCTTGATCGTTTGGCTTCAAGTAATGAGAAGTGAACATCAAGTGAACAAAAAGAGAAAGGACCGCAACCAAAGAACCATTCGTAGTGGACCGGTTAATTACTCCAGGAACCCAACTTATCTGCCCTGATGCTACAGCAGCAAAACCTCAACAACAGTCAACGTGGGAGCACGTTAATTGCAATCTTCTCGATGCTACGCTTCTCCTGAAGCATGATGGTCGCGGAGTGGGGCTGAGCGTAATTTGAGCTGGACCGTAACTCGCAAACCAGCGCAACCCAGGGTTTCAAAAAGCCCACCCGTTTTCATTTTCCATACGCATCTCAGGTGGTCACGATCGCCCCACAATCGGATTGTTAGCCGATACTTCTAAAAATGTAGAAAACTCACCGACATTACCCGATGAAGTGCATCTAAGCACACAGTTCAGAGTTTGAGTATGGTGTTAACCGCAGTATGCGAACAAGCAATCACTTTACCATTGCAACAGTCGTCCTGACCATTATGCTGATGCAGAGCATACAAGGCTTTCCTAGTCTAGCCGCCCAATGCCCATCTTACTCCACGTTGCATAGCACCGACGCTTTGATTGTGGGAGGGCAGAATGGCACATGGTTCCGACCCCTGCAAGCTCCACGGCTTTTCGAAATCACTCTGAGCAATGCGGTGGTTAATAGGTTGGCGACGTTTCCGAGCGAGGGAACCATCTGGTCAGGTTCGAATAATGGAACGGAATGGTTGATTTCCGGATGGGGTAACGATCCTTACGGCGCAAACCCACCAATCATAATCTACGACTCTTCGCTCTCCATCATCTACAGTTCTAAGGCACCAAACTCCACCTCCTCCTGGTTTGGAGGCGACATATTCGCATCAAGCTACGGGAAACATGAATGGCTACTCGCCGGGATGGGCTCAGGGAACCTCACCGGAATAATCGGGAACCACATGACCCTCGCAACGTTTCACCACTCAAACTTTACGGACCTCTCCTCAAAAATTCCTAACAACCAATTAGGCATCTTATACGCGAATCAATGGAATGGCTCACTATGGATGGTTGGAGGCGGTTTTCGGTTGGACGGCGAGCTATTCACATTCGACGGCGTCACCATTCACAATCTAGCGAAACAAATCACCAAATCTGTGCGAACCTTCGCGCCAGTGACGAGTTTAGGATGGAATGGATCCATTTGGTTAATCGGCGGAGACGGGTTTCTCGCCACTTATGATGGGCACAGGTTCACAGACATGACCAGTAGCCTTCGCAAGGCTGTCGGTGCATTTTACGGCGTAAACGGAATCAGTTGGGATAGTCAAAATCACAAGTGGTTGCTGGCTGGAGGTTCAACCAGAGCCGATGTGCGCCGTAGCACTGCATGGATCGCCACCGTTTCATCGACCGGCGAAATGCTAAACCTCTCATCTCTTCTCTCATGTGCATTGAAGCCTGCCACTTCCTCAAGCATCTTGAGCTCAAGTTTCGACAGGGGGCAGTGGGCGCTAGGCGGATATGCAACGTACGGGAAACGAACGTCACCAATCCTCCTAGTTATCTCGTTACCCGACCTCAGCGTGGCAAACTTCGCTTATGCACTCGGAGACACGACATATGTGATTTGGGTGGACCTTACGCGTGGTTCGGTGGGTGGCATATCAGGCCGCCATCGGGCAGGTTAAGTCTCGAAAACACAATTCATGTTCGAATTGCATTTGGAAATTCAGTCGTCCGTCGTTCAAGCGTTTTCAGTATGCGTCTCTGCTGGTGTGACTCAGTTGTAACGTGCTTGGTTTCTCTTGGTAACTCCTTGTCAGAAACGAAATCGCTCCTGCTCCCTAAGATGGGTGTAGACCAGTCAAAATGCGAATCGGAACCAAACTCATTCTCGGTATAGTCGAAAAAGTGGAAATCAAACTAGGCGAAGTATATGCTAACTAGAAATTTCAGATCGCTCTCTCAAGGCGGAAGGATAAGTCTAGATAGAGATGCTCCTAACCTAGGAAAACTTGTTCCTGGAATTCTGTTACGAGAAAAATGGGTAGAAATGTGACCAACTAACTCAGATCGGAGATACGGGATAGGACAAAAAAGAGGTTTATCCCGTGGTCAGGTAGTCTTGCATTTGCGTAGAGCAGTTAGGGCGACGACGAGTGCGATCAGTGCCAGGACAAGACTGCCGACACCGACGTACATCGCTGTACTAATGGTGTTTGTCTGTTCTGTGGGGGCTGGTTGCATGGGCGCGATTGGGTCTGCTGATGTTGATGCCATTGGCGATTGGGTTAATGCGACTCCGTCTAATGGAACTGAGACGGTAGAGTCGATTAGGTTGTTTAGGACGATTGTGCCTGTAGCATTTGCAACGTTGATTCCGAAATATTCACTGTGCACCGTATTCCCTGAGATGCTAGTGTCTTGCACTGGGCTGAACGCGCCAATCAGAATTATCCCTGTAGGTTTAGGACCGAAGCCACCATTTCCGCTCACAACGTTCCTCATTACGATTGTGCCAGAGACGAGATCGCCCG
>DATIYC010000212.1:0-9506 GCA_035517955.1 Candidatus Acidiferrales bacterium
TCTTGATTTCGGCCTCCAACTCCATCCCCGCGAACAAGGACCGTAGTTTCTCCACCGATGAGAATCGAGCCTACTCGAAATGGTTGTCGTGTTCGGTCTGTAGCGATTGCAGCTAGGAATCTGCCCATTTGTGACGCCTCGATCTCTGCGCGAGATGTGAGGATCGTTGCTCTAGAGTGGTTTGTTGAGAGGGCTTTCGCGGCTGCGCTGCATGCAATCGCGTTGTCTGCAACTACGACATTGTGAACTCTCTCGAATTCTTGGTTTCCTGGTTTAGGCGTTTCCGGGATTTTTCCTAGGCGACCGCGAATCAAGTGGTCTTTCACTCTTCTAGGCGCACGATCCCAAACCCCGTACTGTCTCATGGCATCGATTGCATCCTGGAAAGTCGTGGGGTCCGCGACGGTAGGCCCCGAAGCGATGTCCGGAAGGAAGTTTCCTGGTACGTCCGATATGATGAGTGATAAGATGGACCGGGCTTGGCATAATTGTACCAGTCGTCCTCCTTTCAAGGTTGAGATATGCCTTCGTACCGTGTTGATGTCGTGAATCGTAGCCCGGCTGCTGACCAGGCTCTTGGTAAGCTGCTGCTCGTCTTTTAATGCAATGTCTGCAGTTGGGGAAGGTATCATTGCTGAGGCGCCACCGGAGATCATGCATATGAGAAGATCTTCCTTCGCGAGCTTGGTTAGGGCCGCAGACACGTTTCTTCCGGCGCGTAAGCCATCGGCGCCTGGTACCGGGTGACTAGCGCGGAAGACTTGCACACTTGTACCTAAGCGAGGTACTTGTTGGTTGCGAGGGACAATGGCAATTCCGCTGACCGGCCAACTGTGTAGCGATTGAACGGCAGCCTGAGTCATAGCCGCGCTTGCTTTTCCAACGGCGAAAAGAAAAACCCGTTTGAATTGAGAAAGCCTCACGGAATATCCTTCAACAGTAAGCACGCCACCGTTAACTTTGAGAAATGATCTTACGCTAAGGTAGGGATCTATCGCAGTCAACGCAGCGTCGAATGCCTTTAGGCAGAGCTGACGGGCTCTTTGATTCTGATGAGATCTTCCGTTTTCAATCAGCCTATGCATGTTTCGAAAGAATGTTGAAGTTGGTTTTTTCGTCGTGGTTTGACGCCTTCCGTGATCTCCGATGGGTTGTGTTCTTGTGAAATATAGCTAGAGCTAAGGGTTCTGCAAAAATTTGGTGAACAACCAGCGGCTAACTGGTTGTTGTGTCGCTTTGTGAACTGCTGGGCGAAGTCCATTCAGGAGTCGTGGAACTTTCCATAGGAGGAGCGGCTGGTGCAGGTTCAGGAGCAGGTTCAGGGGTCGGCTCCATAGTCTTCATCGGAGCAGCTTTCGGCGCTGCTTTCTTCTTGGGCTTCGCCTTTTTCTTCACTACGCGTTTCGCTTTCTTCTTCGCGCCTTTCTTGACTTTCCTCTTAACAGGCAAACAATCGCACCGTCCCTAATGTCGAGCCTGTAATAGTAATAAAGCTTGCATGACTTTTCTGATCGCAATCACACGATTACATCAATTCGGAATTGTTCTGGCAACTCAAAATCGCGGAAGAAAATGATGTTATTGGACTTGTTCTGGTCGAGAAGGAACGCTAGAATTCTGTACAAACAGTTTTGAACCCTCGTTTGGCGGTAACTCCGATTAGCTAACGCTCACACCTGCGCGGGTCACAATAACTTTGGTTAACTGCACTTGTTACCCACAGGGTTGAGGAGGCTGAAAATCGTCATGGCTTGCGTCTGCGCTCTTAAAGTTCCGATCTACCATACTGTCACTTTTCGAGTGCATGAGTTTGTGGTCGAGGCAATGTTTCCTCAGTGGTAGGTCGGGGTGAAGAAAACGCATTATCGCCGCTCTTTCGACTTTTGTGGAGGCCCGAGGCCAGATGTATGCTGCCTTCGGGTACAGCAGTTGACACTACAGTCGAAGTGCTCTGCTAAGGCGGGATCACGTCTGCACGTTGATCTTCACTGATACCGTGGCATCGCCTGAATTGCTCACCGTTTTGCTAGAGCGCTCTTCGTCACTGGCTCGACTCTGACGGTTTCGAACACACTTCGATCTGAGACAAAAATCCGTGCAAAAAGAGGGGTAAACGGATCGTTGATTTGACTGTCAATAGGCGCCGAAGACTCGGAAAATTTGATAATTGATTTATCTAATGCCCTCGAACTGGTCTAGCCTGGCGAAAATGCATTGGTTGAGAATAAGCAATCTGTCGAGATTACCTACGAAGATTTCAAACGACTCGATGCTAGGGTAGGGACCATTACGCAGGTAGAACGAGTACCTAGAACTGAAAAACTATACCGCATTCTAGTTGATTTAGGACCCTTGGGGGTTCGACAAACTCTCTCTAGCCTTGTTGGCTATTATCAGACGGAAGAATTGATGGGTAAGAGAGTAGTATTCTTGTTTAATCTTAAACCAACGAAATTCTCAGGTGAAGTCTCTCAGGGTATGCTTCTTGCTGCTGAGGAGGGAGAGAAACTGGGTCTTCTAACTACGGATCGAGAAGTTCCTAATGGCGCAAGAATGACGTAGGCTATGATGGATTACTCCACGGGTCACTTGGCTCATTGACTTATTCTCCATTGAAAAACAAATTTGCTCTTCTCGGTGGTGGAAAGTGGTTTAATTCTCGCTTCGTTGTCTCAAAGACTATTATTGGAAGCAATATTGAACCTTTAAATGGAATGAATACCATTTCTCACGAAAATTCTTAGTAAGAATCATCGGTTCTAGAAGGTTGTAGATTGCCTAGAAAGGGTCCGACAGAACAGGACGTCCTACGGATAGTAATGGAACTCGGAGATATGGGCATCCTACAATCTGAGCTCTGGAAGAAGCTTACTGCGGACAGCCGTGAGGGATCCAGAGCCATTCTGAGACTTGAAAGGAAGGGCCTAATCGCAAGAAAGAAGGAACTTCATGACGGCCGTTGGACTTATCGTGTATTTGCCAAGAGGAGATACTCAACAATCGACTCCATCGTAGATATCCCCTGCGCGTTTTGTGACCTAGTCGGTAACTGCCCTCAGTCTTGGATCATGAACCCCAACAAGTGCGAGCACTTGACGAAATGGATGCAGGGTGTTGCAGAGTCTGCGAAAGCGGTAACGAAAAGTGCCGAGTGAATGGCTGAGAAAGCATAAGAGAGATCAATTCCACCGCCTTGCACAAGCAAGGGGTTTTCGAAGTAGAGCAGCCTTCAAACTCATCCAAATCACCAAACAGTACAGAATCATGAAACGCGGCGATAGAGTACTAGACCTGGGTGCTGCTCCGGGCGGATGGTTGCAGGCTGCTCATCAAGTGGTTGGGAATACTGGCTTCTTGCTCGGCGTCGACATGCAAGAAATTGAACCTCTCGCTTTCAAAAACGTCGAGACTATCAGTGCTGACATAACTCAAGGAGAAATCGTTGAAAAAATCAAAGCTCGATCGAGCCTGTCGTTTGATGTAGTGTTATCTGATGTTGCACAGAATCTGTCCGGCATCTGGGAAATGGACCATGCACGTCAAATCGAACTGGCTAGGTGCGCCCTTAGAATTGGGCGATCATTACTTCGGCCCAAAGGTAACTTGCTCGTCAAGGTCTTTCAAGGGTCGGAGACGAAGGAGTTCCAACTGGACATGAAGTCGTCTTTTAGAGCTTTCAGGATTGTGAAGCCGCCTGCGAGTAGAGCAGAGAGCGCTGAGCTATACTGCCTCGGGTTAGGCTATGCTGAGAATGTTCTGAGCATGGATCCAATCTCATAAGCAGAGGCATTTGTTCGAAAACCCGTCGGATTGAAATGAGTCCTATTTGCTAAGAACCCGCTGCTTCTTAGCGTATTAATGATCCAAGTTATGGATGCTGGCTTCGTCTTTGTAATTTTGGCTAGAGTATCGGTCGTAAAATAAAAGGCGCAACCTTCCGTCTCCTCACGGACGCAAGCTAATATTCTCTGAAGTTCGGAAAGACGAGAAGAGCGGATAATTGGGGCGTGTTGGATCATCGATTCAACCGTTCCGGTATCCCAGAGAGGACCTAACCAAATTGGGCCGCCAACTTTCACCTTGGAATTGCAACTCTCACATTTTGTGTTAATTGAATCAAGTGATAGCGTAGTCACCCGATTCAAGCAGGTTGGGCAGTATTCTAAGAAGCCCAGTTTTCTGGTAGATTCGTTTGCTGCCTTCCTGCCTTTGTTCACGGTTGCGTAGAGTCTTGCGTAATGATCTGTAGCGTGCGTGAACTTCATCATTACTCCCAGTTCTAACCTGCCTGCGATGTTGACAAGGCAACCGGCCAAAATCCTGACCGCAATCTCTTTTTCACATTCTGCTCGAATCGAGTGTACTCCGTACTTGCGAAAGCACGCTGCAGGGCGCGCGCCCGAGAGTGGACCCATGTCAGTAGCTGTTGCTGCGAGAATGCCATCGTCCTGTGTAGCTTTCAAACACGGCTCGAAGAATGGGGCCGGTGAGCCGAATGGGTCGAGGTCGACTATGTCAAACCTCTCGTTCACTTGACGTAGAAGCAAATTGGCATCCGATCTGACCAGAGCAACTTTGTCCGACAATTTGTTCAGCAAAACTGTCTTGGAAGCAAGTTCCACGGCGTCAGTGTCCCTATCTGCCGCGACAACGGTCGAAACATTAGGGACCTCCAACGCGTATCGGATTGCCCTTATACCTGAAGCAGTGGTTGGATCACATACTCGCAACTTTCGACTCACCGGAAAATACGAGGTTGCAAAGAGCATTGCGAGGTCTCTGTTCAAGCTCATCTTAGGATTATAGAAGACTCTGTACGATCTAGGGGGAAACTCGACCCTAGCTTTTCCCTCGGTCACTACTCTATCTAGATTGGAAGGCGGTTGTGTTGTCAAATGGAAATCATTCTGGCAAGTTGTGCAGGCATTGAATCACGGTTTTCAGGTGTTACTTCTAGGATTTTTGATGCGGGGTTGTTTTTGATTTTCTGAACGAGTGGATGCGAAGCACGTTTGTGGATTGTTGCCAGAAGATGATTTGGTGCGGCTAAGGCATCTCGAACGGATTGAATGAAGGCGTCGGAAGTAAGCTCCATAGGTCCTAATTCGTCAACGACAATTATCTCCGCTTCCTCGATAGCGCGTTTCATTGCTTGTACTCCTACGCTGGCAAGGTCATCCAAGTTAACTCGGTATTTGCCTACCGTAGGTCCTCCGGTCTGATGAACGTGAGCTAGTGAGCCTGTTGTATGAGTTAGGATGTCTTCTAGACTGAATCCTACCCTAACTCCATTTTCTCGGATCTCGCCAGAAATTATCCCACCCACGTTAATGCTGCGGCTTCTTAGAATTTCAACCACGTTTTTGAGAACAGTTGTCTTCCCGCAACCTGGCTCACCCGTGATGAAAACCCGGCGTGTTTTCATAGGTCTATGAAACAGAGCAGCAACTATTAACTTCTAGAAGTTTTCCTTCCAAGGTTGGGGAACTCGTTCCGCCTTGCCGAAACTCATCGCCGGCGCTGATGATGCAGGTCGAGGACCTATCATTGGCCCGCTCATCATCGCAGGCATCCTGATACCTGAAGAAAAACAACAAGCTTTGAGAGCGATGGGTGCGAGAGATTCGAAGTTGTTGACGCCGCGACAACGGACCGATTTGAATGTGAAAATCCGAGAACTTGCACTCAAGGTAAGCATCGTGGAATCTCAACCGAAAGAGATAGATGAGATCGTCCTTCACGCGGAAAAGCTGAGAAAATTAAACTTCCTAGAAGCCAAAATGATGGCCCGAGTTATCGAAGAATTAGGGCCCGATACTGCTTACGTTGATGCTTCGGACGTCAATGAGGCAAGATTCGGAGAAGATATTCGAGGCTTTCTTCCAGCTTCTTTGAAGGAGGTCAAGATCTGTTCGGAGCACCACGCTGACAGGACTTACCCTGTGGTTTCTGGAGCCAGCATCGTCGCTAAGGTGAGGAGAGATACGATAGTTGATGGCTTGCGACAGCAGTATGGTGATTTTGGGTCGGGTTACATATCTGACCCAAAGACTATGAGTTTCCTACGGGAGTGGCGGCGAAGGCACACGGGTTATCCTCCGATAGTGCGGATGTCATGGAAGACGATAAAGGATCTAGAGGAAGAGAGGACTCAATCTCGTTTGGGAGCATAGTCCGACAGTTCCTTTGGAACTCCAAAAGCAATCACGAAGAGACTGTGGAACAGTCGGAGAAGTTCGCTGACCTCGGGCCTGTAGAGGAATACGGGTGCTTGGTCGTTTAACGTCTGGTAGTAACCTCCCTTAGCCTCTCCTAAGAGTTTCTGCACTGTGTACTCTTCCACTCGTTCACCGGCGATGGTGTAGACAGATTTTCCCAGTTCCATTCTTCGGAGAATTATCATTGGCAGTTTCAAACGATCGTGTAATTCAGGCGGCACCAGTCTGGCAAGGCGCTCGAGCTCTTCGCTCTTAAGAACGATCGAGGATCCATCTACTGCTTCCACTGTTGGGTTAATGACCTTTAGGAGTTCGGCGAGGGTTCGTCTTTGCTTCGGCAAGTGTGCGTTTAAGTTGCGTAGCTCTCGCCCCAATATGGCGTCGAAGGTCCGTTCCAGGGTTCCCTTGGAATTGTACAAACTCATTCTCTCACAACTGCGACAAGGGCGTGGTCTTTCTCGTATGGTTCAAGGCGCACGATCTGGGCGGTCTTGAAGTGTCGTTGGCGGAGAACTTCGATTTCTTGTTTGAATACGTCTACTGGTTCCATGGTGACGTCAACGCTTCTCGATTTGATTGCTATGAGGGCTTTTCCGTCAGGTTTCAAATAGAGATCTGCGTTGTCGGCGAGTATTTTGGCCTGCTCGGGTTGTGCGACGTCGGAGTATATGACATCGACCTGAGTTACTGTTGTTCTGTACTTCTCCGGCAATCTAGCGTCCGCTAGAACAGGATAAATGTTTGAGCGGTGCTCGCAAAGAGTGTCTATCAACTCTCGCATACTTCGTTGGGCGAACTCGACGCAATAAACGCGCCCTCCTTCTCCAACTATGTCACTTACGTGGCTGACGGTTGTTCCCGAAGCAGAGCCTAGATACAATATGTCCGCTCCTGGACGAATCGGAAGCTGACGCAGATTGCGGAGAATTGCCGCCGCTAGTTTACTCCTGTATGCATCCCAAACCCGGTACTCCGAATTCCCAACAGTGACCAGCCGCTCTCTGTAAACGTCGAAGGTAGGTGAGAGGTTCTTGGTTGCTAAACGCCTGCTTCCATCCTCAAGGGATAGCCAGTAGACCCCTTCGAACTTTGCGTCGGGCTTAACGTCTACGTGCAAATGACTTCTTCTTCGGTGGCTTTGGAGCAGGTTTCGAGAGCGGAGGAGCGGTCTTGTACCGTTCCTTTATCTCCTCGATTTTCTTTTCTACAATGTCCTTCAAGCGCTCTCCCATGAATTCGCCGCCAAATGCGTCAACTCTCGCAGCAATGCTAAGCTTGCCGGAAAGGGCTCTCGCGATTTTGCCTCTCTGCCAGCGGGGTGCTTGGTGGATAGCCGTGTGTTGGAAGATTACGCCGTGTTTAGGTGGTCGAGCACCCGTCTTGAGTGAGCGAAAGAGAGCCTTCTCTGCGCCGAGAACTTGGAGCGTGCTTGCCGGCATCTTTGCTAGGTTCTGGAGGCTTCCTGCAATGGACATCAATCGTGCGGAGAGAGCTGACCCAACTATAGCGGTCATGTTTGGAGCTACTTGTTTCAGCACGTCGCCGACGTAGGCGTCGCTCTTCTCTCTGAACTTGTATAATTCCGACATGAGGTTGCAGAATGATTGGAGAAAGGCTAGGTCAAAATCCTCCAACTCAGCACCCATCGAACGCGCCGCAGCCTTAACAAGCTCATCGCACTTTTCTTTCGGCAAGCCCTCTGCCTCGAGAGCATCAGGAGTGAAGTTGCGCCTATTTCCTAGCTTCGCGACTAAGCGCACATACGTGTCGTGTCGTTCAACAAGTCTGTCCATTTCTGGAAAATGAAGGCCGTACCACTCTCGAGCTCGTCCCGCTAGAAGATTCAATGTCTTGTCTACGTCATCCATGGCCCGAACGGCTTGTACGGCGCTAAGGTCTCGTTTTGCAGCCTCTCGCGCAACGCCTGCTCGGGCGATTTGCAAAGCTACTTGCCGAGCAAAGTCATTGTAGGTCCTAGCAGTTCTGAGGTTGGGAGAATCTAGCGATTGCTCCTTCAACCACAACTCTCGGTCCTTGGTCTCAAGCCCAAGGCGATTGCGGATTTCTTCTGCAATCTTATTCGGTCGAATTGCGACACTTATCTTAGCTTCTCGCTCCACGCCTCTCGCAGGTGTCTCACTTTCGAACACTAATGGAGCGTACGTTGTGGAGACACGGTTGACCATATCTAACGTCGATTGCGAGATTTTGCCCTCTTGAAAATCCTTGAGCTCCTGAGCTGCTTTCTGAGGTTCGGTTGAAAATATGACTTTCTCGATTAGTTTCCGATGTTCATCTGAAATGAAGATACCGACCGGGGTCTCGATAACAAACGCTTCCAATTGTGTTCTTGCTCCAGTTCACTTCATTGGCCGGCCTAGGGCCTCGATCGTCTGTAACGACGCGTGAATTCAATAAACCTTTGCAGACTGTGTGCTTTAACTCCGAAGGTTTTACGAGGAAAAGGTGCCACTGACTCGTCTTTGACCTAAATTTTATTTCTTTTTGGCCTTGGCCCAGGAAGAGAGTAGTTTCTGGATTTTTTCAGGCCACTCGATTTTGCCGCCACAACCGTCGCAGTATTCTTGTTGCAAGAATACTTCGCGTTTGCAGTTCTCGCAGAAGTAGCGTTTCTGCTCCATGAGTTTCTCAGTTACCGTGATATGCTTAGCCCCACTTAAGCTGATTAGCGTTTTTTGCTGAGGCCAATGCATATGTCACTTTACGCCGCCTTAGGCTCAAAATCTGCCCAATTCAACGCTTTTCCTTCACAATTTTGTTGTAAAGAAGGATTTCGAACCCTCAATGCGAATGACTTCTGAGCCTAGTAGAATCTGTACCCGTTTACGAACATGCCTACACCAATCGCAAGGAGACCTGGAAAGACCATTAGGACTAGAGTCCGCGCCCGCTGAAACTTGGATTCGGTATAAGTAGGTTGATGAGCGAGGTAGAACTTCTACACTGATTGCTCATCTACCTCAATTCGGGGTTGACTGGAAGATGTCAAGTGCGGCTCGGCGCCTGATTTGGTGGGTATTTACTGGCAGCCGAGGTGGATCAAATCGGGCAAGACTCGTCGTCGCCATAAAGGAGCAACCAATGAACGCCAACCAACTTGCCACGCGACTCGGAATGGATTACAAGACTGTTCGTCATCACCTAGCAGTGCTAATGAAGAATCATTTGCTTGTTGAGGTAGGAGAGGGATACGGAGCAATGTACTTTCTATCGCCAGAGTTGGAATTGAATTACGATGAATTTCTCCAGATTTGGAGTAAAATTGGG
>DATIYC010000213.1:0-3683 GCA_035517955.1 Candidatus Acidiferrales bacterium
ACTCCAACCTTAGACCCGGCTCCTTTAGGATGGGCGAGTGTTAGGGCTTGGCGATTATGTTTTTGGGGAGTTTTGCAACCACAGTGTATAGTGTGTCTACGATCTGGGCTATGCGGGCTTTGGCTGTTAAGCTCAGTAGCATGTAGGCGTCGTAGGCCGAGAGTCCATAATCCTCCCCCAACCACTTAATCAGCTCCCTGTAGGCCAGGCGAGCCGCATCCTCCAGCGGCCTAGCACTACCTATCGCCATTATCTCCTCATTCGACTCTACTCTAGGCCATTCGATGGCTTTGTGCTTCAAGAGTTCGAATTTGAATGTGAGGGAGGCTGGGATTTCAACCGCGGTTCCACAGATTTCCCCGTCCCCTTGGGCCGCATGCACGTCCCCCGCAGCAAACAAAGCCCCCTCCACTCCAACCGGGAGGTACAGTTTGTTCCCGGCGCAAACATCCTGCACATCCATGTTTCCCCCATGCTTGTGCGGGCTAACGGTGGATATGGATTCGAAAGGTGGCGCAACGCCTATGGTGCCTATGAAGGGTTTGATTGGAAACGAAATCTCCGCGCCCTTCTCAGTCTTGAAATAGGCTTTCTGGTTGCGTATGCTAATGAATTTCGTAAGCGTCGGCGTCTGGCTTAACCAACCCTCGAGGGCCCCAAACCCGGGGACGGTGGTCGTAATTCCTAGGCTAGGGACTTGAATTTCTTCGATTGAAACAACCAACGTGTCACCCCTCTCAGCCCCCTCGATGTAAATCGGCCCAGTAACAGGATTATCAAAAAGTCTCTCACCTGATTCAAGGACTGCCGCTAACTCTCGCCCCGGCTTAACTACATCCCCAAAACAATCCCGTGTCTCTAACCGAACCTGCTCCCCAGGCCGCACTTTCGTAACCGGCTTGTTGTGTGGGCTAAACGTGCAATCCACAAGTTCTGAAAGTTTCTCACTCTTTCCAACGACTTTCACAAACATCAACCCTTCGATTTACTGTGCATGCGTCTAGGAGTAGGAGTTTTTCTAATTTGTTGTTTAGGTTTTTCAGAGATTTTTGGACGGTAGATTATGGCTGGCGGGTTCAGTCATATGTGATTATATGCTAATTCTCCGTGAGCGCGTGTGTCTTGACGGCGAGTGTCAGCCTCAAAGAATGTTTCGAAAACTATGGTTTACATCGTTCCCTACATACTAATCTCAACGTTTCAGTACCAGATTGCTCAGGATGGTCTGAAGTATTCTTCGCCATTTCTTCTAATGGCGCTTAGGTACCTGATCGGCGCACTCCTGCTTTTCGCGGTCGCTCGTTCCTTTAAGCCAATCATTAACAAGGACACGATTGTGCTGTCGGTACTGACGTTTGCAAGTTCAGCGTTTTGGATTGTTGGTTTGGAGTATGTTTCACCATCAGAATCCGCAGTCTTGAGCTACACGATGCCTTTGATGGCCATTCCAATATCCACCGTAATCCTATCTGAGAAAGCGACTGGGAAAGAATGGGCAGGGGCCGCGGTAGGATTTATTGGGGTTCTGGTTTATTCCGTTGCAACATTCGAGACCCGGACGCTCTCAGCCTTTGGCGCGGTTCTTACGTTGATTAATGCTTTCTTCTGGGGCATGTATACGATCTATTACCGGAAGTTGAGGGCTCAAGAGCCGACCACTACGGTGGCAACGCAGCTATTGTTCGGCGCCCTACTCTTCCTCATCCTCACTCCTCTGGATTACAGCCTTCAAGTGACTTCAATCTTCTGGTTCGACCTTGGCTACTTATCCATACTAAGCGCCGCTGGAAGCTTCTTGCTTTGGAACGCGTTGGCGAGGCTCAATGAGGTGGGTAAGACCTCAACCCTAATCTATTCAACACCAGTAGCTGTAACGGCAGTACAATGTGTAGAAACGTCCGCTCTACCCGCGCCGATTTCATTGATCGGCCTTTTCCTGATGATTTTCGGTATCTATTTAGCGAGACTCTGAGAAGTGAATGTCGGACGCTCACTGTTTGCGTGAATTCTTAGAACCGTTTCGCGACTGGATTGCTTCGCACGAGTTTCCGGTCAAAATCACTCAAAAGCTTTGACGTATTCCCTAACTGCCTCGCGTATGACGTGAGAGCGAGACCGAGACTTGCCATCGTGAACTAGTTGGTCAATTCTTTCAAGCATTGGAATTGGAAGCGTTGTTGTAATGTTCGCCATTCGTTCAGTCCTGTAAGCCGCCAACACGTCACTTCCTACGCGTCGCTACGCCTCGGAACTATTAGCGAATTATTGACGGGCTAATGCAAAACGGAGTTGAGATGAAAGGATGCGACAATCAGAGACGAGGAAATGCAACCTCACGCAACAGAAGAAAAAGCGTGAGGAGACGAAAACATGTGCTAATGATCTAGTCTCCAGTCCCTAGTCCACCATTCCGGGTCGGGCATGGTACTGTTGAAGGCTGCATGAATCACGGCCTCTCGATTAATTGGAGTTCTGCGAAGGCTGACCTCCAACTCCCCGTTCGAAGCACCAATGGTCGCAAACTCGGCCCATGGCGGGTTTCGCATTCGGGCGCCTTCTAGTTTTTCGTCGTTAACGTTAGCGATTACGTCGTAAGGTAATCCTACGCTTCCTGGGTTGATGATTACTTGATTCATGTAGCGGCGAACCATTTGGATATGCGTGTGGCCACAGGCTACGATATCAGCTGTCACACCTGAAAGCATACTTTGGAGACTAGAAATTTCAGTTGTTGCGAGGATTCTTTCAATGTTTGAACGCGGAGAGCCGTGGCAACAAAACATCTTCAGATTCTCCAGGAAGATCTCCTTAGTAGCTGGAAAGCTAGTGAGGTACTCGAGGTCGCCTGGTGTAAGTTGGTTTCTGCACCATAAATCCAACTCAACGATCCGCTGTGCATTCTCGTCTACTTCCGGTTCAGGTTTAGGCTTGACCAGCCAGGCATCCGCGTTCCCTGAAATGATCGGTATTCTTCGGCCCTGGAGCCGCTCAATTACTTCTCTAGGTTGAGGTCCAGATGCAGCCACGTCTCCCAGACAAACGATTTCACTGATTTGCTCTCTATCCAATGCGCGTAGAACTGCGTCCAGGGCGACCAGGTTACCGTGGATGTCCGAAATGACTCCCACTCGCATCTGTAATCGATTGAAAACTTGTCCCTACACTAATCTGTTTTACCAAACCCCACACGACCGCTTATCATTCAGGAAAATTCGCGGCTGTGCGCAAGCATTAAAACGCTAACTGAACATTAGTTGGAGTGCTGAGTTCTGAAAGTGGTATAATGAAATCTAAAGCTTCAGACACAGGTACGGCTATGGCGGTGCTTAAGAAAGCGCCTTTATGGTCCGGCCTAAACGATGCTGAATTAAGGGCTCTTGCACGTTCCTTCAAGGAACTCAAGTACCCAACCGACCACGTCATCGTGCGTAAAGGTGATCGAGGGATCGGTTTCTATCTCATAGCTGAAGGGACTGTGGAGGCTCGTTCTGATGGTCGAGTTCTAGCTAAGCTTGGCCCTGGCCAGTACTTTGGCGAGATGGCACTATTGGACGGACAACCAAGGAGGGCAGACGTAGTGGCATTAGAACCCACTAGGTGCCTTGTCTTAAGCGCGTGGGCCTTCAAGGGCATAGTCTCCAGCAGGCCGAAAATAGCGTTAGAACTACTTCAGGAATCCGTAC
>DATIYC010000214.1:0-7393 GCA_035517955.1 Candidatus Acidiferrales bacterium
GCTGCCTTTGAATTTGTCATCTAGAACTCGCCGTTCGGTGCAAGTTGTATCTTCAGATATATCTGTGCTTAGGCGGTGGCAGCATTCTCCTCGAAACCAGGCGAAGCCTAAGCCTGAATGTTTACGCGGATGTTGACTGGCTGACTGCCCTCTGAGAACAGACACACCGCTATAACGAGTCTGACCGATACCGGCAGTATTCGAGAGAGTTTCAACTCAACCCAAGGCCAGTGCTGCTATGCGTAAGGTTTGGTACTTGCTAGCAATCTTACTTTTGCAAATCACCGGAATTGCTTCCGTGAATGCGCAGTATGGTTGTAGTATTCTCGATATGAAGGTGAGTTATCCTTCCCCGGTTTCTGTAGACCAGACCTTCACGGTCGGGGTGAGCATCACCGTGGGTTGTGCTATCAACTCCTACCTTCGCTCGGACATCTCCGCTAACCTCGGCACATTATCCGTCCAGTCTTCATTGACGGATTCTAACGGAACTTTTGCGCATACTGGAACTTACTTACATCAGCTCACTTTGACGTCCGTTGGGGATTGGAGCGTACAGGGCGCAGTATACATCATCGACTCCCTCGCCAAAACCACTCTCGCCGCCTCGATGTACCACTACAACATCAACGTACTTCCCCAAGTCTCGTTAAACAACGAGACGGTGACAACCGAATCAATCTGCCAACCAGTCACAGTGACATCCACACAAACATTTGACTTCACAACCACACAAACCACAAGCTACGCGAGCACTATCTGGATTCAGACCGAGAACACAACCACGGTAACATCCACGATAACAACCCAAATGCAACTGATCTCTAACACCACACTCTACACGGCAGCCGCAGTTCTAACCGTGCTACTAATGGTAGTCTTAGTAGGGACAATTGTGGGAAGGAGAGCAGACTAGCTGGAATTACGAAAACAAATGGCCGAAACAGCGAACCCACGCAATCAACAAGGTAACACAACAATCGTACGAAAACAGTTCTTCTCGAAGTTGCCGTATGTCTAAATCTCCTAACTGCAACTAGACGTAGACCCCATATTCGAACACAATCATCTATGGATGGAAACGTGTGTCGTGAACGGTGACCTCAAGTCAATCTCTGATGGAAACCGATGGATTGGTGCATACAGTTCCGAGAAATCAGGGAAGTTGGCTCAAAACATGGGTCAGGTGTAAGATATGTGGCAGGAAAGCGTTATGTGCTCAATGATCTTGGTTTGCTGCACTTCACGAAGCGACTGAAAACCATTAAGTAAGCTTAGAAAACTGAGAGGTAAGGTTGCGATAAGTTGTTCCTTAAGGTGCGATTTGTTAAGACAGCAGTTTTCGTCGTCGTATTTATCGCGTTATTTCTCCAAACACCCGCGACCCTCCACGCTCAGACCTCGTCCACATTGGTTTACACCGTTGGCACCGGTACAGCACCCACACTGGATGGAAAGTGGCATCAAGGTGACTGGAATGACGCGGTTGAGCTGTCAGTTCAATATAGCTTAGGGGGCCCGCTTCCTCCAGCTTACATAAGGCTAAAGCATGACACAGCATGGTTGTACTTTATCTACGACGTACCGTTCGACACAACCCAGGACCAAGGCTTACCACAAGCGCCGCAACTTCCGGCCATCGTCCTAGAATTTGATGGGAACGCCGAACCATTTAGTCAATACAACCTGAACGACTGCCGGTTGACGGGTGAGGTGACTCCCAGTGGGACAACAGGGGTAGGTTACGGACGGTCGAATGTAACAAGCTATCAGCCGTATCTCGTCCAATACTTGCATTCGATCAACATGACCCAATCTCTTGGCCCAAGTCCTCATTCAAACACGCCTCATAGAATATGGGAGGGTCGGATCCCGCTCTACCCTCTCACCATGAATGCACCCAAAGCCGCTGACTTCTCACCCGTCATAGGCTTCAATACCGAGGTGCAAGACGCCTTAGGCAACGCCGAACAGTTGCAGCCACTGACTCAAACGTATAGCATTGTTTACCTAAAGATCGCAGCTTACCCGGTGCCAGAAAACTTGAATTTGCTCACACCGTTCATTCTAGCGATTTTCATACTCGGCGTATATGTACGCAGGAACAAACGTAGTCGAGTGCTAGAGGCACGACTTACTAAGCGCTAGACCGTATGAGCGGATTTCGTCATCATAGGCCACGGAGTTTGCGGGGTAGGATCCTAATCATGACGCTATAGGTTGAGGCCAAGGTTTCGGGCGTTAATCCTATTCCTGGGATTTCGGCTTTGTACTTCTCAAGGTAACTGGGGTTATGCGCTGAAGGATGATGATCCAACGAGGCGTCACCTGTCATCACTATAACATTTCCACCCTCATCGTCGGCTTGAAAGTTAAGGGACACTCTGGGGTTACGGGAGATGTTCTTGACTTTGTGTGCGGTTGGCTGGCTGTAGATGGTTATGGACCTCCCGTCCCAGAAAAACCAGACTGGGTTGGGTTCCGGATTACCGCTCTCAGAAATCGTAGTTAACCAAATGATTTTCTCGTTCTCTAGGCGTTCAGCAGCACGAGATCCTAGCTGAGTACTGAAATCGACCAAAACTTATCCTCCAACAAATCACGGACAGTGAACGTTCTTAGTGCCTCGTGGCTTACTTATTCTTGACGTTGTCGTTGAGAAGAGAAGATTGCGTTGGAAGAAAAAAGAGGAGGACGGATGGGAAAAGGGGCAGGTCTACTTGAAGGCTCTGAGTTGTGCGTTGTCTTCGTCGAATACTTCGGCGAGCATCGATAGTACCGCGGATCGAAGTGCTTTGTCGTCCATTCCCTTTGCTACGAAGTCGCCTTCAACCTCGACCTTCGTCTTATTGCCCATCGGAGTGTATGTATGCGTGTTCTTTGTTCCCTTCATGGGACCGTCGACCCATTCCATCGTGAAGGCCTTCGGGGGGCTGAAGTTGAACTTGATCGTTTCCATGTAGGTTGAGCCGTCAGCATTCACGCGTTCAGCTTGCATTGTCATGCTCGACTGCGATTGTTGCAGAACCTTGCTGGATTTTATTGATTTGTGTTGGTGGTTGTTGTCTTGTAGGAATCGCCAGATTTTGTCGACTGGTGCGTCAAAAACGCCGTCATCCTTAACGTGTACCATTATTCATCGAGTGGAGTTAGTCATGGCATACCTATAAGGGGTTTGCCCACTCGTAATTCCATCTGCGATGCGGCCAAATCATAACCATATGGCTGCAAGAAATAATCAATCTCGACGTCTCAACAATCTCCCATTTACCTCTTATCCCACCTGAACTTGTAACCGTAGCACGATTCCTAGCGCAAGTCGTGGATACGACGGCTGTCTTTCTTGGAGATGATGCCAATCGCCGCTGCGAAGACCAATGACGTTAGCACTGGCGTGTTGTTCTGGAATTCGGGGAGTGGGGTAGCTCCGATTTGAATCGTAATCGATGTAGAGTTCAGCAGCGATTGTCCACTCACGGCACCTGCTTGGATCAAGTAAGTGTTCACTACTACCGCCCACGTCTGATTGGTTGCGGGCGTTGTCGCGCCGTTTTGTATCGTGACTGAGAAGCTGGTTGCGTTGTATCCAATACTTGCGCTGTTTGCGGAAAGGACCGTGCCACTAATCCGATCGAGTAGATCAACCCGCACCGAAAAGTAATCCTCTCCATCTGACGCACATGAGCCAGCCACTGTTGTGGCGATTTGCACTTGCGTTAGGGGAGTTGATTGATGTGGGTAGGAAGAGGAAACGTTGACGGTTTGGCACAGCGACGCCTCAGCCGTAGAGGTGGAACACGCAACGAACAGCATCGCAGTAATCAACATCAAACACGATACGCTTCGAAAGGTCATGTAAGTCCAATCAGCAGAGCCGCTAGGGGTATATGAAGTGGACAGGGAAGTTGCGCTGTAATTCAGCGAACTTTAGATACCATACAAACCATCAGCAACGAGTGGATTGATTTGCCCAAGGCATATGTCGAGATTAGGTCTTTGGCTGGCTGGCAAGGAAGCGTCGTTAGAGACCTCGAAAAAATGAAGAACAGCGTCAAGGATTCGCCGATACGAGACTACGACGTTATTTTTGGCGACTACGATCTGCTTGTGACCGTAGAACACAACGAAAGAAGAACATTTCACAAAGCCATTGGCGACATTTCGCGCTTGGCTGGGGTGGAGAGCACGAACTCTCGCGTTGTGATGGACAAGGAAGATGTCGAGGAGAGTCTAAGCCCATCCTCGCTCAAACCGTCAAAGCTCAGCGGTGCACCCTAGGTAGGAACGCGGGGCTTTGTTCGGCTTACCTAACGAAGAGTCCAAGTTGAAAGATGCTGGATATCCACGGGTTTGCTAAATGTAAAATCTGGTCGAAGGGCTACTAGCTCGCTTCTTTTCACTGATCCCCAAAGCGCTGCCGCAGTCTTCACACCTGCTCCTCTCGACGCGTAAATATCATCTGGGTCATCGCCGACGTAAACTGTTTCGTCGGGGTCTGCACCTATTCCTTCCATGGCAAGCTTCAGCCCTTCTGGGCTTGGCTTAGGCTCCGTCACATCGTCAGCGGTTACAATTTTCGTAAAGAAGTTCAATAGGCCAGTTCTTTGCAGTGTGATTTGAGTAGCAATACGGGTTTGCCCGGTGAAAACCGCCAGTCCAACGCCTCTTCTACGAAACGCCATCAGCGATTCTTTAATGCCTGGGAACACTTTCACGTCCGAGTTGAAATTTCTCTCGAAATAGTCGTGAAATCTAACGAGCGCATTCGGAATGTCGACCATAGGGACCCATTTGGCTAGGGCTTCCTCCAACGTGTACCCTTGAGCCCCCGATGCCCTTTTCGTTCCTGGTAGCGCATTCATCGGTGCTCCTACCGCATAATTGTAGGAGTCCGCGATTAGGTCGAAAGTGTCGACTAAGGTTCCATCCATATCAAAGATGACATAAGGGAACAATGGGCTGATGTCGGCTCCAGTTTTCCTATTGAGATCAGGTTGTGAGTTTTGGTGAGTCATGTTCATCTTAGAATTCGCTAAAGGAGTCTATTAACCGAGCTCATGTATCCCGAGTAAATACCGGTAACTCACCTTCATCACAATGGATGACATACACGAACTCCGCTATCGCGAGAACACGAATCTTCGTGCCCTTGATGTAACTCTGTTCACGGCGTTAGCGAATCCGGGCAACGCTTACGTACTCTTCTCATGGTCGGTCAAGTTGAAATTCGGGGGATCAATCTCGAAGAGCTTCACACGGAATTCAATTGCGTGCCTTCTCTTGCTAGTCTCAGCACTTGCATTTGCCTCGAATCTGAAGCCTGCCAAGGCGGCTATGGTGCCATACGACTCAGGCAATCCTACGCCGGAGGAGCAGCTTGTACTCGAATATGTGAATAGGGCTAGAGCTAACCCGATCGCTGAGGGACAACGCTTAGGCATTGACATACACGAAGGATTAGACAACCCACAGTATGTTGGACCTCGCCCACCCTTAGCAATGAGCCCTGAGCTACTTAGCATCGCAGAGGGCCACAGCGAGGATATGTACAATCAAAACTATTACTCTCACAATGACCCCAATGGGTCTACCCCATTCGACCGTATGACAAACGCCGGCTACAGTTACGTGATGGCAGGAGAAAACATGGCCGGCAGCATGGGCTCAATGAGCCCAGGGGACATAGAAGATTTCATGATGGTCGATTCCGGTACAGCCGGTCGATTACACCGCGTAAATCTCCTAGATATTTGGCCCTATCCATGCAGCGGAGGGACACCCTGCATCTACCAAGAAATCGGAATTGGCTACGTGAACATGCCCACACCAAACAGCATAGGCCTAACAACCATGATCACGGAAGACTTTGGGGCGAGCATGAACGGCCCATTTCTACTCGGCGCCGTCTACAATGACCTGAATGGCAACAACTTCTACGACATAGGAGAAGGCATAGGAGGAGTAACAATTACTCCTAGTTCCGGATCCTACTACGCCATCTCATCCTCCTCCGGGGGCTACGCCATACCAGTCGGCACCTCCGGCACGATAACCGTAACCGCCCAAGGCCCAGGCTTCGGGCCCATAACAAAGACCGTCACGTTAACTGGCACAAATGTCAAACTGGATTTCACATCAAACTCAAGCCCAACAACTACGATTACAACATCTGCCCAAACAAGCTCCACATCCACCTCGCAAACAATTACAACAACTCAAATGAGCTCAACACAAAGCAGCACGACAACTTCACCCTACACAAGTCAAACAACCACATTCAACTACGTACCCCCATCAATCACCCTGAACACACCCTCAACATCAATAGGCTCAACGGTTCATGTATCAGGTGCAGGATTCGCAACGTCTGACACGACTTGTAATCTCAGCGGAGATGGTGTAGTGAATTCACAATCCTGCACACTCGTAGACGGCACACTCTCTGCATCCTTCACAGTCGGCAACGTGTCCACCAGATCCTACACCATAACCGCGACGGGAAGCCCCAACCAAGACACTGCCTCCGCCGTTCTGCTTGTAACGAGTAACACAAACCAAGCTACCACTACCACAACAGGCGGAATTCCAACCTCAACCAAAACGATAGCCAACAACTCAACCGCGACTCAGTCATCGGCAAGCGGGTTCGCAATCATCCCGTCCACATCCGCGATAACACTTACTCAAGGCGGGGCTGGATCAGAAACGTTGACGGTCTTCTTCCTCAACGGTTTTAATTCGTCAATCACCCTCATCGCCTCTTGGTTAGAGAATTCGCCTTCAGGCGTGACAGTCAACGTTCTCTCACCCTTGACCCCAAGTGGCGAAAGTCAAGCAACATCTCAATTGACGGTGACCGCGAACTCAACCGCCACTCCCGGTTCATTCATCATTCGCATCACTGGGTCGAACGGCTCAATGGGGCAAACGGAATCCACCGATATCGGCGTAAACATATCACAAGCAACTTACACCACAACTCAGACTGAAGCCACAACCTCAACGCCTACACCAACAACCAGCTCAACGACCATCTCTGTCCCATCAACTTCCATGACGCTTTCGCTCCCAACACAACCCGCCAGCTGCGTTGTATCGTCCTCAACTGCTGGCTCCGATCTTGCTCCATTAGTTCAGAAACTGCGGTTGTTCCGCGATCAATTGGTCCTGAAAAGTAAGGCAGGAACGGCTTTCCTGCTACTATTCAACACATGGTACTACTCCTTCAGCCCTCAGCTCTCAACTTTCATAAGCACACACTCAACAGACCGCTCGACATTGAGAGGTGGATTATACCCACTCGTAACCGCCTTGTTCGCCTCCTACTACGCCTACAGCCTCGCCTCACCATTGGGTGTGGAAGCGGCTACCATTTTAGCTGGAACAATAGCGG
>DATIYC010000215.1:0-5450 GCA_035517955.1 Candidatus Acidiferrales bacterium
GTGAACTTACGGTCGAGGCTTCCTGTAACGCAGAGTACTGGGATGGTTAGAGAAGGAAGAGCCATCTGGACGGGAGTTTGTACGCCTAATCCTACAGCGCGAAGTGTGTTTGAGAGCCCGATTGGGTTGTTAGCTAACCTCTGCTCTCTAAGCCACTCTCGTATTGCTTTAGGAAGACGTTTTTGAGTCGCGAACAGTCCTTGACTTTCCCAATAGTCCGCGAACGTTTCAATTCCATTTTTGATAATGCGTTGCGCGAGTTTCTCGTCTTTTCTAGCTCGTTGTTTACGTTCCCTTGTGGAGCTTAGACCGGGAGAGGCTCCTTCTAGGATTAGACCTGTAAATTTCTCTGGCTTTGATACTGCCGTTAGGAGTGCAATTCTTCCTCCCATCGAGTAACCTAGCCAGCAAGCTGAATCGATTCCCAACTTTGTCATTATTGTGATGATGTCATTTCCGGTGTGTTCTGCTGAGTATCTTCTGAAATCCTTAGGAAAATCGGACCCTCCATGTCCAAGTAAGTCAATGGTTATGATTTTGAAGCGCCGCGATGCTCCATGTACGAAGTCAGTCCATGAAGTCATGCTTCCAGCAAAGCCGTGTAGGACAATGATCGGTGGACCCGATCCCGTGACTTTGACATTGAGATTTACGCCATTCACGTGCATATTTCAAATGCCTCGGGAAATCGCCTCTTCCGCTGCAGCGGTAACGGCTGATAAGATTTGATGGTGGAGTTCTACGTTTCGTTCTCTTTCAGTGGTTATTTCCACGATTCTAGTTCCGGGAACTGTGAAATCTTGCGAAAGTGTCTTTCTGAATGCGTCCCATGAATTGACTCTTGAGTAACCTAGGTTGTAGAGCGCGGCTGCAGATTGGAAGCTTAGTCCATGCGGTGTTGCGAAATATCTCTCGAAGTATTCGGGGTAATTGTGTTGTGGTAGGAATGAGAAGATTCCACCGCCGTTGTTGTTGAGTACTATTATTGTTGCGTTAAGTTTGAACTTTTGTGCGGAAAGTAGGCCGTTCATATCGTGGTAAAAGGAAATATCTCCAAGAACGGTTACAAGCGGGTTTTCCGTAACTGCTGCTATTCCTAGAGATGTGGATAGAACTCCGTCTATACCACTTGCTCCGCGATTTGCAAGAAATCGAATCTCTTGAGGTAGGCTTGGATAGAATGTGTCAAGGTCGCGAACAGGCATGCTATTGCCAGCGAAGAGCGTTGTTTTTGATGGTAGCAACTCGGCGAGTTCACTGAAAATCTTGCCTTCAAAGAGCTCTTTGATATTCCTTAGCTGGTGAACTATTGCTGCTCGAGATCTCTCAGCGACGATAGACCAAAGTTCCAGCCATTTCCTGCTTCCAGAAGGAGTCAGAATTCGTCCCAGAGTCTTCACAAACTGTGTCGGGTCGGCGTGAATCATTTCTGAGACCATATGGTCCTGATCTTGCCAGTCCGATGCGTGAATGCTAACCTGATAAGCGTCGGGTACCTGAGCGAGGTAGTTTAACAGCGACTTAGATGTGGGCGTTGCACCGAATCTTAGAATCACATCGGGCTGAAGCGCTTCAGTTAACTTACGTGACCGTAGGAAACCATCGTAAGAATCAATGACGTTGCTTCTATCGTGTGTTCCGCATCGGACCTGCGAGAGCGGATCAGCAAGGATTGGAAAATGTAACCGTCTTGCTAATGCTGAAACTGCCGCAGCAAATGCAAGATCGTCTTGCGGTCCGCAGATGATGATGCCCCGTTCTTTTCCTTCTATTACCCGGCCCACTCGTCTAACGTGTTCGTCTTCAATCCGCGGCTGCCCAATATTGACCGTAGTGTAAGCGGTAACCCGTTCCTCCGCTTGTTCAAGAACAGATGGAATTGAGGTCGATACGAGAGGTTCTCTGAATGGAAAGTTGATGTGAACTGGACCAGGAGGTGACTCAACGGCTGTGGCTACTGTACGGCAAGCCATTTCACGGACATACCTCAACAATTCTGACGTAAGCTCCGGGGTTGCCATGTTCACTGCCCATTTCACATGTTCACCGTACATCCTGTTCTGGTCAATTGTCTGGTTCGCACCCCATTCCCAAAGCTCGGGCGGTCGATCTGCCGTTAGAACTAGGAGAGGAACATGCGAGTAGTGTGCTTCGACTATGGCAGGGTAAAAGTTGGCCGCTGCCGTACCTGACGTACAAACGATGGTCACGGGTTCGTGTATTGCACGACTCATACCGAGAGCAAAATAGGCTGCCGACCTTTCATCCAAATGCACCCAGACCTTGATGTGAGGACTCCTTGCCATGCTAAGCACAAGAGGAGTTGAGCGTGAGCCAGGGCAGATAGATGCATGATGGACTCCGCATCGGCCAAGTTCCGAGATTAACGCGTCTGCGAAGCTTAGGTTTCGATCTGGCAAATCACCGGACACCCAAAGCAGTGAGGAGTGGTTTGAGTTTCAGCGTCGTCTCTTCATATTCTCTATCTGCATCAGAGGCGGAAACGATCCCTGCGCCCGCGTAAAGGAATGCATTCTTTTCGCGAATTAGAGCGCATCGTAGTGCGATCGCGAACTCACCGAGACCATTCCCATTCACCCAGCCGACCGGACCAGCGTACCATCCTCTATCAAAAGTCTCGGCGCGTCTAATCAATTCGAGCGAAGGTTCCAATGGGAAGCCTCCAACTGCAGGAGTCGGATGAAGTGCTCCCACGAAGTCCAAGATGGTCGCATCGGTCTTTGAGGTGCCCATAAATCGTGTCGCCAAATGTTGAACGTTGCCAAGCCTCAATACTTCCGGAGTCTTGTTCCATTGGAGTTCTTGGCAGAGGTCTCGCAAGTGTTCCGAAACCCAGTCTACCACGATCTCATGCTCCTCGCGTTCCTTTGCTGACTCCATCAATCCTTCAGAAAAATGCGAATCTTCGTACTCTGAAATGCCTCTAGGGGCGGAACCGGCAAGGCATGTGGAGGTCACCGTCGATCCGTGCAGACTAACCAACTCCTCCGGAGAGGCTCCGATGAAGCAGTTGCCGCTATGGCAAATCGCGAATACGCGGCACATTGGATAGTTGTTAATCAGGCTCCGAAGAACGTCCTCTGGGACTATGGGTGATTGTGATCGAGCCTTTGCCATTCTTGCCAGTGCCACTTTTCTGATGCGTTTGCCATTCATGGCTTTTAACGCTTGGTGAACACTCTGTTTCCATTCCTCGCGAGGTGTTTCTTCAATGACGTCACTAGTGTTCTTCACGTGTTCGGAAGGAGATTGTTCAAACAGTGCTTTGAGCATGTTTACAGATTCTGTTTGGACTGATTCAATATTCATTTCACTTTTCACAAACACGTTGACCGTTATCACCAGATCTGGCGGTTCGCATGAAATCACAATTCTCGGAAGGCTCAGTAGGCCGTCAGGGAATCCGGCCCAGTTGTCACTCGCATGTGACATCGCGTCGAACCTGAAGCCACCAATGAAAATTGGGCAGGTCTTGTTGCCTTCATCTAGGATTGCGGTGTTCAATATCTCTCGCAACACTGTCTTAGCGCGTTTAAATCGGTCTGGGCCATCCACTACGATTTCGGCTTCTGTTCCAGCCCCAACTATCCAAGAACCGTTCAGAGGCACTCCCCAATAATAGCACTCATCGTGAAGATGAGTGGCAGCCGCGAACAAGAGAACGGGATCTACGTCTAACTTAACTCGCTCTGTGGTGGATACGAGAACGGGTCTACGAGATTCTTCAGTAATTTTCTTTCCCTTGGAAAGGAGTTCAGGGAGTTGGTCGAATGAAGTTAAGTTGAATGTCCCGGAGGCTCCCTTCACATATCACGCAATCCTATCGTGTTGATTTGCGACGAAAGGCAGCCAAGCATTATATATGTGCCGACTTGCAGATTTCGGTTCATGCTTTCTGCAAGACTCCTCACTCACGCCATTGACGATAAGGCGACCCAGGAGCGAGCTAGTTAGGGATGGGCACACTCGTAAGCCTAATTGAGTATCAACGCCAATTTAGGCGCTTGCAGAAATGAACCCGTTTCGATACATATTACGCAGACTCATCTTTGGCATAGTAGTTCTTGTCGCCGTAATGACGATGACATTCGTACTTTCACGCAGTCTGGGAGGAAATACAGTTATGGCGTGGCTAGGCAAGAGCGCAAGTATTCACCCTGAACTTGCTGTACTGTACGCGCAGAAATATCATCTCAATGACCCGATCCCTGTCCAATACTACTACTACGTTCTTAACCTGCTTCAGGGAAACTTGGGTTTTTCGCCCTCACGAGGATTTCAACCAGTTGTGGAAGTAATTGGGATGACGTTGCCCTTTACTTTACAGATAACGTTCTTCGCGTTTGTTATCTCGTTGATTTTGGGCGTGGCATTGGGTGTCTTATCTGCCCAATATCATCATAAGCCCTTGGACAAATGTATTCGAGGCTTCTATTTGGCAGGCTATTCCTCGCCACCGTTCTTCGTCGCACTGATTTTGTTGATAGCCTTCGCGTTCATCTTTCACTTGCTGCCGAGCGGAGGGGCGGTTGATATTTCTCTAAATGCTCCATCCTCTATAACAGGCATCCCAATGATAGATGCGCTCGTAGAGGGGAATTTCCCGTATTTGCTAAGCTCCTTGCAGCATGTGATACTCCCCAGCCTTGCGCTTGCGTTGGTCACGTTTGGAGTTCTTACACGTGTACTCAGGAGTTCTTTGCTTGACGTGATGCATGCAAACTACATTCGAACAGCCAGAGCAAAGGGACTTGATGAGAGCACTGTTTTCTTCAAGCATGCTCTTCGTAATGCAATGATCTCGGTAGTCACAATCTCATCTCTGATGGTGACGTGGCTTATAACTGGAACAATATTCGTTGAGAATGTTTTCGCTTATCCTGGCATGGGCCAGTACTTGGTAACCGCATTGGCTGCTGAAGACTACCCAGGAATACTAGGAGTAACGATTGTCTTCGCGGTATTCATTGTGATTACGAACCTGATTGCCGACGTTCTGTATGCCGTTGTGGATCCTCAAGTAAGGTTAGGTTGAATCAACCCTGAAATCAGTTAGTTCGCAGAGAATACGTGGCGTGTTCAGCCTGTTCAAGAGAAGTAAGGAAGCACTCATTGGAGGCATTATCGCATTCGGCCTGCTAATCTTGGCAGTGATCGCTGCCATCGCGAACACATTTGGGATAAGGATCACGCCATACGATCCTATACAGCAGAATGTGGGACCGGCTCTAGCTCCTCCATCGCTTGCACACTTGATGGGGACGGACATACAAGGACGTGACTTGTTCAGCCGTTTGATCGTGGCGACCCCAAATGACGTAGCGGTAGGACTTACGGTAGTCGGCGTCGCGTTGTTTGTGGGTATCATTATCGGTTCGGTGGCAGCATTTCATGGAGGTCTATTGGATGAGGCGTTGATGAGATTCACT
>DATIYC010000216.1:0-4483 GCA_035517955.1 Candidatus Acidiferrales bacterium
AATCACCATCAGATGTAATGTTGTGATTTCATGCACTCGCCGATCAGTATCGCACAACCTGCGGCGCCGCGGATTGTGTTGTGGCCTAAGCAGACGAACTTGACGCCGTCGAAGACTGGATCTTTCCTAACCCGACCCACCACAACCGTCATCCCATGGCCCTCTCCGCGATCGAAACGTGGTTGTGGCCTATCCGGCTCCCTTCTCACAACCACTGGTCTCTCAGGCGCAGTTGGTAGTTTCAGTTTCTGGGGCTCTGCCAAGAATCCGTCCATGCACTCAACTACCTGCTCAGGTGTGCTCGGTTTCTCGGTTTGTACGAACACTGCCTCCGTATGTCCATCCAAAACGGCGACGCGGTGACAGCTGGCGGAGACCTTGAAGTCCGCCGAGAGTCCTGGAGCACCAAGAATCTTGGTGACCTCTTCCTGAACTTTTTCTTCCTCCTTATTGATGTAGGGAATGACGTTGTCAATGATGTCCAGAGATGCAACACCAGGGTAGCCAGCGCCTGAGGCCGCTTGCATTGATGACATGACAACGCTTCGCAGACCGAAGGTGTCGCTGATGGGCTTGAGCGGGAGCGTTAGGACGGCGGTTGTACAGTTAGGATTGGTGATTATTGCGCCATCCCATTTACGTTTGCGGCGCTGCTCGTCGATCAGCTGGAGGTGTGGGAAGTTGGCTTCAGGGTTCATTAACGGAACGTCCGCATCCATACGGTGCGACGCGGCGTTGCTAACTACAGCGTAACCTGCCCTCGCGAAATCCTCCTCAATACTCATGGCCTGCTCTGCGGGTAGGGCTGAGAAGACTATGTCCGCGTCTACGTTCTTCGGGTCCGAGGGTTGCACCGTCAACCCTGCAATAGAGCTCTTCAACCCTGTATCCATTCTCCAGTTTACGGATTTTCCGTACTCCGTTCCCATGCTCCGGTCGGACCCGGTGAGCGTGCTGATTTCGAACCAAGTATGATCGTTGAGCATTTGTACGAACCTTTGCCCGACGAGACCGGTTGCGCCGAGGATTGCGGCTTTCATTGCAACTCCCCTTTCGCAACCAGTTTCATCAAATCCAAAGCTAACTCCTTGTTGTCCCACGCGACGAAGACGATGATGCTTGAGGCGAGAGTCAGCATGCCGTAGATGTTGATGTTATTCTCCCGCAAGTGCGTCGAGATTCGCCCAATAATCCCAGGGGTATCCTCCAACCCGACGCCTTTCACTTTCAGGAACGCAAGGTTGCTCTGCACAGCCATAGCCAAGGCTTCCCCATAGCCCGAGATTAGGTCGTGGATTGTGGTTAGCAAGGTGTTGGATGCGGTTTGGGGGATGTAGAAGATTACGGAGTCGAAGTTCGCTGAAAGACCGAGGAGAGTAGAATGCTTCCTAATCCCACGCACCACGTCTGCGAGAATGTCCGGATTCTCTGAGATCCCTTTCCCAGCAACGGTCACCGCCATAGCCTGGGTGTTACTAGCAAACGTAACCTCAATCTCACTCGCAATCCCGCCCGTGATGATCGTGCCTTTGGCTTCGAGATCGTCGCTCTTGTTGCTGATCACCCTGACAGGTATATCTGAATCTTTGTAGCGTAGGGCTTTCCGGTGAATGAATTTCGTCCCAGAATCGGCCAGCCCAATCAAGGTGTGAACGTCAATGCGGTCCAAGCGATGAGCGTTGGATATGAGCTTCGGGTCCGCGGAAAGGATCCCGTCAGCATCTGTAACCAACACAACCTCATCCGCCCCAATTCCCTTAGCCATAATGAACGCGGTCGTGTCGCTACCTCCCCGCCCAATCGTGCTCACCCTCCTGTCCGTCGAGCAGCCCACGAAGCCCGCGATAACGGGTACTGTACCCGAATCAAGCAAGGGCACAACATGTTCGCGAACCTTCTGCACGCAAATGTCCACTAGGGGATTAGCGTCGGAAAAGTTGTCGTCGGTTATTATTGGCCAGTTGGCGTCGCTTGGGTCGAAGTACTTTGCGTCTAAGCCTTCTGACTTTAGGGCGGATGCGAAGACTCGGACGCTCGTTCTTTCGCCCATTGCGAGTATGTCGTCTGTGTCGGTCTTGTCTAGGGTTGAGTCGTGTTTGATTAGGCTGATGAGTTGATCCGTTGTTTTACCCATGGCTGAGACAACGACAACAATTCTCGCTCCCTTCGCGGATTCCTTGGCGATTAGGTGCGCGGCTTTTGAGACTCGGTCCTTATCTGCTAGGCTTGAACCCCCGAACTTGACAACTAACGTTCGTGCCCTCTGCTGGGCCATGGTTTGGATGCTCGGTGCAGTTGCAGTTTGGGCGGTGATTTGGGTAGAGAAGTTAGTTGAGCGAGTCTGGGGAGCGGCAGGGCCAGTAGTAGTCACCATAAATGTGACCACCGAAATTACGATCCCTCATTTGTATCATGCTCCACCATTCGTTAGCTCCCCGCAAGCTTGCACTCCCATTTAAAAGAATACCTAAAGAAACCAACATAACCATACATCGACCATCGATTCACACGTTAATGTTCAGACCATGGAAACAGACGCTCACTTAGACGGCTGGCGAGCGTACTGGTACAAGGTTCTATTTCGATGTTCCATTTTTTGTATTACGAAAAGTTTCGCGGATCGACGCGTAGACGAAAATGGTGCGAAGAAATATTATCCTCCGCGCGGCTTTGTTTCATTGCCGGCAGCTTGAATGGGCCTTGCCAACGACGTTCTCGCCCTGCATGAGAGTATTCTCGAAGTCATCATTGTCGAGGAGCGCTCAGGCGAACACGTCGTCGTCGACCACACAACCCGAAACAATTCAAGGCCTCCCCTAAGCTTCGGCTCTAAACAGGACCAACTGGTCCTACCAGAATTAATCCTGGGCGTAGCAACACAATTCCGTCGCGGCTTCCTCCCCCCGAAAATTGTCGCAGCCTCCTACGGCGACTTAGGCGTCCTCTTCTGCCACCTCACCGAGAAACAGGCGTTGGTGATCGCAACCCAACGAGAAGAACTGAGTAAGGTCATGGAACTAATGGAGGAGTACCTTCAGAGCTTTACGGAAAGTGAACGAACTGGTTCAGACCTTGTCCACTCCGCGATAGAGGCTGAGGAGGTGGCGCGGCATTACTTGGCGACTAGGGCGAGTGGGAGGGGACGGTTTTCTGTTGAGAACGTTTCCCGTAACAACCCTGACGACCATTGGATGGTAACTGGCTCGTTGAGAGCTGGTGAATGGCGGGGAGCAAGGAAGTGTAGCGGTGAGATAGACGCACGTACTGGCTCGATTATGAAATTCGCGACAAACCCGAGCCCGCATCTAGGGTTACGGGTTTTGGCGTTGATCAGTTTGGGGGTGGGTTTCGTAGGGCTTGGGTTGCTCGCTTACTTGCTTTATGGGGTTTATGTAAAGTAGAGTGAGACTGCTTAATGTTCGGCGTCGAGTTTTGCTATGGATTCCTTGTGCTTGGCCCGCGCCCGTTCGAACAACTCTTTCCCAATTCGAGCTCTTGCGTCCGCAATGTAATCCTCGAATTGAAACCCTGAAACAACCACAAAATTCCAATCCAATTTATCGTATAGGCGTCGGATAATCGTTCTACCAATCGTTCGGCTCGCTTCTGAAAACGTGCCCTCCAGAAGCTTGAGAAATTCTTCCAAGTGAACTGGAATATCTTCCCTCCCGAACGAGTAGTTGCGGGCGATGTGATCGTAGATTAAATCCCGGCCCCTAACGCCAAGCAGGCCGCTGAGTGCCTCGTCAATCGAGTCTAGGATTAGGTCGTTCAACGTGTTAGGTTTGCTGAGGGGGTTGATGGGTTGGTTTTGGGATTTTGGTGGAGCGAAAGAGTTTACAGTTTCCTTAACGTCGTTCGACAAGAGGACGCGCCGCTAGACGCTTGAAGTACGCTTAGAAAAACAATGACACGCACATTGTTACAATCTAATACATTCCTACACTCGAACCAGAAGTTCTCAACTAGGAAAAATCAACCCGATCGGCTAGGATTAGGGAGCATAATTTTCCATGTAGCAAATCCACTTATGTACAGAAAAATTTCAAGTTTTCACGACCCAATGTACAATCGTTCCGCCAGAAAACCGGGGAGGCCACTGTCACGGATCTTTTTCCCCACTGACTCAATATCATAATCTACCCTCGCTATTTCCCAGTTGAGGTTCTGGCCGTTGATCGTGAGAATACCAAAACTTGCGCGCGCATTCCCATCTCTCGGTTGGCCAACGCTTCCTGGATTAGCGAGAAGCCCATCAGAGAACTGGTAGCGCATCGGAACGTGCGTGTGGCCTAAGAGAACAACCCTAACGCCCTCTCGCCGAACAAAGTCGCGAGCCCCAGCCTCCCCCATACTCGGATAGACGTACTCTGTCAAGGGATGTGTAGGGCTGCCATGATAGAGACCAAAGGTGGTCTCACCAATTTCGAATTTCGCGGAGGGCTTTAGTGTTGCCAAGTATTCCCGTTCACTCGTCTGAATT
>DATIYC010000217.1:0-5621 GCA_035517955.1 Candidatus Acidiferrales bacterium
ATGGAAAACGAGGCAGCTTACGACGCTTCGAAAGGGGGAGTACTTATGCTGACGAAAGCGATTGCACTGGACTTTGCGAAGTCCAAGATCAGGGCAAATTGTATCTGCCCTGGTGCGGTGGAAACGGCAATGCTGAACGCGTCACTCAACGCGGCCACGGATCCGAAAAAGGCAAGAGAGTGGACCCTTCAACGACACCCGGTAGGGAGACTGGGAAAGCCGGAGGAGATTGCTTCCGTCGCGGTTTTTCTCGCAAGTGACAACTCATCCTTCATGACTGGAGCAGCAATACCTGTCGACGGCGGAATACTTGCCGGCTGGGTCTGACGGGCCTTAGCTTTCTCTACCCCAAGTTCTTTCGGATCTGATTGAGGAAACCGAAATTGACTCACCTAAAGACATCTAGTCGGAGTGAGATCATCGACCAAGCTCATGAACATGCTCGTGCCGTCTACGGTTCAATGATTGGTCGTAAAAGAAGTGAGTTAGTCACCCCTGCGCTAATTCTAGACCTCGACATTGTTCGAGGGAATCTCGCCTTCATGAAACAGAAAATGAGCAAACTGCCCGCGAAGCTACGGCCACACATCAAAGTTCACAAAAGCCCAGACATCGCACGAATGCAGATCGATGCGGGAGCCATCGGCATTGGAACCGCAACCATCTGGGAGGCAATAATAATGGCGCGAGCGGGCATCGACGACGTCTTTGTGATCAACCAGGTCATAGGTTCCGAGAAGGTCCGCGCAGCAGCTTTGTTATCACGCGAGGTTCCCCTGAAGGTGGCCGTGGATGACGCTTCGAACGTGAACGCATTGGCGGACGCAGCAAAAAAGGCTGGGAGCGTAATTGGTTGCGTGATCGAGGTAGATACCGGCATGAAAAGGTGCGGTGTGGAATCACCCGATGAGGCTTTGACGCTAGCGCGCGCCATTACTCAATCACCAACCCTGCGATTGGACGGAGTAACGGGGTATGAAGGGCATTGCTCTCGTGAGTTTGACAAGACGAAACGTGAACGAATGGAACGTGAAGCCATGAGCTATTTTGTCGGAACGGCCGATTTCTTGAGAAAGAATGGTTTTGCGTGCCCAATCGTATCGGCCGCAGGTACGGGCACATGGGAACTAACCGCCGCCTACCCCGGCATAACCGAAATTCAACCCGGTTCATACGCTACGATGGACGGTTACCACGCTGGCCTAGACCCGCGGTTCAAACAAGCCACCACTGTTCTCGCAACTATTATCAGTCGAAGGAAGGGTCGAATCGTGACTGATTCAGGTAAGAAAACGGTCGGGGCGAATGAGGCAGTCTTCAAAGATTACCCATACGACATCAGTCGTTATGACGAGGAGCATGGAATTTTCAAAATCGACAACTCTTGTCCTCTGAAAGTGGGAGACACAGCGGAACTTTATCCAGGCTATACACCGTTCGCAGTGAACTACTTCGACGTCTACCACGTAGTCGAAAACGGCAAGGTGATAGACATATGGCCTATTATCCCCCGAGGTCCGGAGCACGGAGGGTTGCTTACCGCATTCGATTAGAAGTGTTGCTGTGGAATGAAAGCGAAACTGGACCACGTAGGAATCCTCGTACAAAACCTAGACACCAAGATAATCGACTTCTACCAACAAGTGCTGGGTTGTGAGAAGCCAAAGCACTTCCAAGTCAAGAACAGCGACGAGGAAATGAACTACGTCTACCTCCCTTTCCCGAAAGGAGACAGTTACGTAGAACTTCTAGCGCCAGTGCGCGGCCCTAGCAAAGAATTCCTTGAAAAGAAAGGCCAAGGAACAATGTTTGAGCTCTGCGTTGAGGTAGACGACATCGAGGCGTTCTACGACGAGATGAAGAAGAGGGGAGTCACGCTTTGCGACCCAATGGGAAAACCTCTCAGCCCAGAGAAGAAGTGGTGCTCTATCCCAGGCGATGACAACCGCTACGCTTACCTTCCGGTCGAAAAGACGTTTGGGACAACAATTGAAATTCTACAACGAACCACCTGGACTCGCGAAACTTACTGGAAAAAGGACAAATGAATCGTCGGTAGTCCAAACCGTGTTCTGAGACGATAAGAATACGTTCAGATTTCGATGATCTAAGAATAGATCCGGCACATTGCTGTTCCATTCATTCGTCTACATGCCAAGTCTTAAATTCAAGCTAAGAAACCAGCTGACGGATTAAGTTGACCGCCAAATCTACGGTTTTTCTGCGTGAAGCCACTGGGCTAGTTAGATCGTATACTTGGTACGATGCCCTGGTTCTAAGTTTGGCCGTCACCGGCCCGACCCTATTTGGAATGTCATCTCAAATCGGCTACGTGGCACCTGCTGGTCCAGGAGCAGATTTCGTCATCTCCGCGCTTATCGGGCTACTCTTCATGATCCCACTCGCAGTCGTCTACTATGTCTTCTCAGTTCAAATGCCACGCTCTGGGGCAGATTACATTTGGATCGGCCGTAGCCTCAACCCGCTTCTTGGATTCGTTGGAGGCTGGGTAATGTACTTCTCCTTCGTAGCACTCTTGGCGGCTGCCTCTGCAACTGAACCGCTAGTCGTCATCCCTGATGTGTTAGTCGCTTGGGGATATGTCTGGAATAATCCTGGATTGGTCACTCTAGGCCAGAACTTTGCTTCGAGCACAACGAACCTATTCATTTTCACCCTGTTGACGGTGGGTATCGGAATGTTAATCGCCAGTTTAACTCCGCGAATCTACAGCCGCATAATGGTCGCCCTCGCAACAATCATTTTCCTAGCCACCTTCATCTTCATTGGCGCTCTTGCAGCAGCAACGCCCTCCTCCTTCGCAGCAGGACTAAGCAGCCTGACTAGCGGGAGCGTAACCGTCAATGGAACAATTACGCAGGCTCAGCAAGCCGGATTCAGTTACGTTCCGGTCAACAGTGTTGCCACATGGCTCGCCGTTCCGTACGGCGTGTTGCTATTCAATGGGTTCAATTACTCCACTTATGTGTCCGGCGAAGTGCGAAACGTGAAGAGCGGCATGATGTGGGGCGTCGTGATCGCCCTCGCAATTTGCGGCACACTCGACTCAGTTGGAATATACTTTGCAATGCGAGCTGAGACTTACCCATTCGTGCAAGCAGCATTTGCCTTGTTCGGTGCTGGCAAGTTTTCGCTTGGTGTATCCCCCTGGAGCCCTGTTTTCATACCCGCAGTACTAAGCAACCCGTACCTTTCCAGCTTCGTAGAGCTCGGGTTTTTGCTGTTTAACTTCTGGTGGGCCGCTGGCCTCGCATTAGCTGCATCAAGATATGTGTTCGCATTCTCCTTCGACCGTGTACTTCCAACCATTTTCGCAGACGTAAACGACAGGCTACACGTCCCACTCAAAGCAATGGGACTAACCTTTGTGATTGCAATCTTCATCACCTGGGTCGTAAGCTTCACACCATATTACGGCCAACTGCTAAACACAACCACAATCTGGACCATCGTCTGGATTCTAGTCGGAATCTCGGGCATAGTCCTACCATTCTACCGGAAGACCCTCGCAGCGAACTTACCAGGCGGACGCTGGCTGCTACCAATATTCAGTGTTCTCACCATAATAGGAATGGGCACAACCTTCTTCTGGTCCGTAACCAATCCCAACATCGGCCCATCTTCACCAAGCTCCATGGCCTTACTGGGTATAATGTTCGGGTCCGGTGTCGTAATCTACTTGGCTAGGTACTTCTACTTCAAAGGAAAAGGGATAGACCTCATCCTCTCACAAAGAGAAATCCCACCAGAATAAGACGACCAACAACCAGTCGCGCGCTTACCGCGACTGTTGCATTTTCTTTTCTTCACTCGGAGTATAGGTCACATTAGAAGAACGCTGATGGCCAGCGTAGAGAGACTTAAACAAGAGTTCAAGGAGAACTAGGAGATACGGTTACCCAAAATGAAAACCCCTGTACCGCCAGGAATGAGAATAACGCAGGTTGCCGTCGTGGTAAGAGACCTAAGGAAGACGATGGAAGCCTATACCAGGATTTTGGGATGGAAGCCTTGGAGCGTATACGAACACAAACCCCCCGTGTTACATGACACGATACTTCACGGTAAACCCGAGAAGTACACTATGATAGGGGCAGAGGTACATTGTGATCCAATTGACTTCGAAATCCTGCAACCAGTCGACGGCCCAAGCATATACAAAGAGTTCCTAGAGGAGAAAGGAGAAGGGTTGCACCATGTTTCAGTAGTGAGCCCGGCAGAAGACGTGGCTCAAGCATTAAACGACTTCAAGAAAAACAACGTAGACATCATGATGGAAGGACGTTTAGGGGAGAGCATACGCTTCTACTACATGAACACTGACCCCGTCCTCAAGATGGTCGCTGAAACCGTTAGCGGCCACGCAATCTCAATGAAACCCGCCTACACATACCCATAACTCGTCCAGTTCAGTTAAGTGTCAAGCCATGTCCAAGCTCGAACTTGCAGGTGTAGACTCCGCGCAACTCGAGACGCTGAAGTCGAAAGTTATTGAGGTAGCTCGAGGCCTCTTCGAAAACCACCTTGTCATATCAACGTTTGGAGTCGTAAGTATCAGGATTCCAGGTACAGATTACGCGTTGATAACGCCTAGCGGCTTCAGCAAGAACACGCTAGAGAACGAACATCTGATCATTGTCGATTTCGAACCAAAATTAGTGGCCGGGAAGTACCGTCCCTCCGTAGAGACTTCAATGCATACCTACGTCCACAAACACCGGCCGGAATTAACCACGGTAATTCACACGCATTCCCCTATAGCCTGCGCCTTCGCAGCAGCGAATGTTGAGATTCCTTGCGTCTCGGCCGAGCAAGCATTCTACTTGGGAGGAAGAGTGCCGATCGTGCAGAAATATTCCTACCCCGGCACAACAGTTCCCGCTGAGCTGAAAGCTATCCTCAAAACACTTGAGACACGGAACGCTGCACTTCTCCGCAAACATGGCGTTATAGTTGTTGGGCGCACGCCTGAGGAAGCACTCGACACGGCTATTGTTCTCGAAGACTGTGCGAAGATTGCCTACCACTCCATGCAACTAGCGAAGCCACGTGAGTTCACTAAAGCCGAGATCAAGTACCTCACCGAGTTCAAGCGAACCAAGTACGGCCAAAATCCGTCACCAAAATAGCGCTGCGTGAACCTAGTTGGGCGAGTTTCTCGCCGCCATAGACGCGGGCACGGGTAGCGGCAGATGCGTCATCTTCGACCCACAAGGAAATCAGGTCGCAATTGCGTCACGTGAATGGAGCCACCCCTCAATATCGGAATTCCCAGGCGCATTCACGTTTGAAACCCAGAAAAACTGGCAGCTCCTTTGCGAATCTGTTCGAGAAGCTCTTCAAAAAGCTAGCATAGCGCCTAATGATATTCGGGCTGTCAGCGCCACCAGTATGAGAGAAGGAATGGTACTATACGACGCTCACGGCAAAGAGATATGGGCGTGCCCAAACGTCGACTCACGCGCAGAACGTGAAGTCACTCGACTCATAAAGAAAGGGTTGGCAAAGAAGATCTACGCTAAAGCCGGCGACTGGCTCGCAATCACGTCTCCACCTCGATTCCTTTGGATAAAGAAGCACGAACCCCACATTTTCAAACG
>DATIYC010000218.1:0-18824 GCA_035517955.1 Candidatus Acidiferrales bacterium
ATTATCCCGCGTTTAAGACAGAAGGGGGAGGTGAAAGCGAGGAACGATAGGGGTTCAAGGGTTGTCATCTGGGTTGGAATCTTTGTTTCAATTTTCCTTTCAGACTACTTTGCGACACATAATATCGCACCGATTCCAGAACCCTTCTTCTACGTAGGGATCATTTTGATGCTGGTGGGCATAGTGTTTCGTCAGTGGGCGATTTGGATATTGGGTAGGTTCTTCTCGACCAGAGTGCGAATAGTTAGTGATCATAGGATTGTGATGGAAGGGCCGTATGGATTTCTGAGGCATCCATCCTATACTGGAATGCTGATAATTTTGATAGGGCTTGGGCTTGCATCAAGAACGTGGCTGGGGACACTAGTCATTCTCGCCATGTTCAGCCTGGTAATTGGTTATAGAATAAGGGTTGAGGAGAACGCGTTGAAAGCAGAGTTTGGCGCCGCATACGTTGAGTATGCGAAAAGAACCAAGAGACTGATTCCCCTCGTGTTCTGAGCAAGCCGATTGAGCGAAATAGGTTCGCTACTCATAACATGTAACAAGCCGCAGGATAAACGCAGCCTCAGTTCGCTTATTTCACGTTCCGACGAATGAATTCATCTAAGTGTCCAGTTTTTCTTTGATCTTCGCGATAAGCTCTATCGGCTTGATTGGTTTAGTGACGAAGGCGTTCGCTCCCTCGTCTAGGGCTCTAGTTGCGTTCTCGAATGAGGGGTAGCCAGTGATTATGATCTCTTTAAGGTCAGGGTTTCCCTCTCTCAGGCTCTTTATGAGGTTGATTCCGTCCACGTCGGGAAGACGCACGTCGAGTAACGCAGCATCATAATGGAAACGTTTGGATCTCTTTCGTGCTGTTTTGCCATCTGGCACAGTGTCAACTTTGAAGCCCTCCTTCACTAATGCGCCCTTGAGAACTTTTCGAACCATCTCGTCGTCATCAATGAGCAAAATAGAAGGTCCCACCATGTCTCTACGAACTTGTGGGTTTAACCATTCGACCAGCCTGGGCATATTCTTCTTCAAATGCTCAAGTCTGTTCGCTTGCCGTTCAAGCAGGCTGTTGAGGGCGTCTTTAGGAGCCAAAGCTGAAAACATGACTGGTCGCGAGTTCTTGCTTTCGGTGACAATTCTCTTTTCGACGAGTTCTCTGAGGACTCTGTAACCTTCTCTACGATGTACCTTCATCCTCTTAGTGATATTCGGGGCTGAGGTCTTTCCATAACGTAAGAGCAGGACGTAGACTTTTGCTTGAGTTTCTGTCAATCCAAACTCCAATAAGTATTCGATCATAAAGAGTCCCACCATGTTACGCTTCAATTGGAAAGTGTCATTGCAGCTTTGAGGAGAAAACGTGTTCAATACGATACATGAAGTTAGTGTTCGACAATCGACTCACAGAATCCAATGACCTCACAAGCAAGAAACGACCGCGTTCCAAGAGAAGAACCGCCGACTCTTAAGTAATCATACAGAATCTGCGTTGTGTTCGCCCCCGTCCAATTCTATATGTGATATTATGGTGACACATTGGCACTTGCACGTAACAATACAGCGAACACGGATTAATGCTGCTCATACCAGACGAGACGGGTTCACTTACATCTCCATGAAAGGGTGATAAGCGAAATTGAAGTTTAGGCGGAAGGAAACTAGAATTGAAAGTAAACGGAATCGAAGAGGCAATTTTCTGAAGAACATGCGAATACGCAACAAGGCACTTCTCATATTCATTTTTGCGGGACTAATTCCCCTCATAGTGACCAGCACTTTTGCGTATACCCAGGCTCAGCAGAGCTTGCGCACCTCCACTGAGAAACAAGTTACGTTGTTCGCCGACTGGACTGCAGGATATCTCACAGATTATTTCACCGCCACCACAGGTGCGAGCGGATCGCTAGCTATGGACAAGAATGTGTACAGTGCGCTTGATCTTTGGAAAACCTCCGGAAGCAATGTGAGCTCCGGGAAGCTAAGCGACCTCTCACCGGTTACGAGTCAGGAATTGGATTCCGTACTTCCGGGCATCGCGAAAAACTTCGGTGGAGTCGATATGATCTTTCTCACAGATAGCACAGGTGTTTGCATCTTCTCCACAATTTACAACTCAACCGCATCAGCCTACATGGTTGGTACAACAACCTACTCAGCAGGCGGGGCCATGGATGCCGGGCTGGAGGGACGAAATCTCATAGGGCTCAACCCCAGTTTAAGCGCAGCCCTGACTTCGGCGTTAGCGGGGCAACGGAAGTGGTCACAGTTCTACCTCGACTCAGTTAAGACGAACGTAATGGTTCTAACAACACCCGTCTACAGTCAAGGGGCTAGTGGTGACCTTGTGGGGACCGTCAGCCTCGTAGCAAACCAGGCGTACATTGATTGGTTAATAACAACCGGCGTCAACATCATCGGTAACACGGCCGACGATTACTGCATAGCCGCTGACGGAACATTACTGAACGACATGTTCCAAGGGCAATACTCAAAGAACTCTGCTCTCAATGTCAAACTTAGCGATCCGACCGTTACTGAACTTGCGAACCCAATTCACAGCGGAAACCTAAGCTTCGCAGAGGTTTTCGAGTACAAGGATAACAATGGAAACATGGTTCTGGCTTATCTGATGGTTATCCCGTGGGGAGATACACCTGTGGGTTTGGTTGTGCGGGTGAACGAAGATGACGCCTTCTCTCAGATCAATAACCTTCGCAACATGATCATCATCGGTGTCGGCCTAGTGGCATGCCTGGGAACCGCGATCTCTGTGCTCATGGCAAGGATGCTGTCGAGGCCCGCGAACAAGCTTCTGGGCGTCGTAAAAGAGATGGCGAAGGGTAACCTCACTCAAAGACCTGAGGTCGAAAGTAGCGACGAAATAGGTTTACTCGCAACAGGAATCACAGAAATCGTATCCAACAACGAGAAACTAGTAGGTACAATCAAAAACGTCGCAGATGAAATCAGCGTGATGGCTACTCAGTACGTGGAGAACTCGCGCCAAGTAGCAAGCACAGCCGAACAACTAGCAACCGGAGCTGAGCAGATCTCCAAGGGCGCCTCAGACCAAGCCACAGCCGCCCAGAACACGACGCAGTTGATGGAGCAAATGAACCAGAAGGTCAAGGAGGTCGCCGAGGGTGCATCAAAGACCGCGCTCGCGGCCAAAGATGATGCAGACAAAGCTACCAAAGGCTTAGAGGCAGCGAAAGAAGCCCAAAACAAAATGACCGAGATCAACACTAGCTCAAAACAGTCGGCTGAAATCGTCAGAAACCTAGTAGCCCGATCAAAAGAAATCGGACAAACAGCCAACATAATCACTGGCATAGCTGATCAAACAAACCTCCTCGCCCTAAACGCAGCCATAGAAGCCGCACGCGCCGGAGAACACGGTCGCGGATTCGCCGTCGTAGCGGAAGAAGTACGCAAACTGGCTGAGGAATCCAAGAAAGCAGCGGACCAAATCGCCAAGCTGAACGGAGAAATCAACGTAGAAACCGAGAACGCGGTCAAAGCCATAGAACAGAACGCAACTCAATCAGAAGCAGGCGTGGAAGTAATCAACACTAAGATCTTCAAAACACTTGAGAGCGTCGTAAATACGGCCCAGCACGCGGAAGATGTAGTCAAAGGCATGACGGGTTCAACGCAGGCACAATTAGAATTCGCAAGCCAAGTCACAAGCTCAATGACCAACGTTGCCGCCGCTAGCGAAGAAGCCTCAGCCACAACGGAAGAGTTCTCTGCCTCGGTCGAAGAGATCAACGCTAGTGTAGAGGAAATGACCAGTGGGGCCGAAGAACTAAACAAAGTCGTCGCGAAACTCAATGGCCTCGTACGAAACTCACAAACAACAAAGCAGGACAAGCAGGAAGCGGCACCGGACGTAACCCCTAATCTCGAAGAGTTGGCAACAAGTGTTGTGCAGCCGAAACAGGTTGCACAACTTCCTAACGCTTCCAAACCTAGCAACAAGTAAGAGTGCGGAATACGTTGCCAAAGAAACACGCAGTACAAAGCAAGCGGGGTAGCGGAGAGGCTCAACTCGTCGTCTTCAAACTTGGAGGCGAAGAGTATGGTATCGAGATCAGCCAAGTCAGGGAGATTATTCGCAAACGTCAAATAACCCCCGTCCCACGCCAACCTAGATACGTGGAAGGCGTCCTGAATGTTCGCGGAACCATAATCCCCGTCGTCAACCTAAAGAAACGCTTCGGGCTACCCGGAGACCTAACCAGTCAACCACACACAATAATCGTAGAATCATCAGGTGGGCTAGTGGGCTTGCTCGTCGAAGCAGTTAGAGAGGTTATCCGTGTACCCGGGGACCATATTCACCCTCCCCCTTCTGTAACCACAGGTATCGATAGTGAATATTTGCGAGGCATATGCAGAATCGGCGAACGACTACTAATCTACCTAGATGTAAAGAAAGTAGTCATCGACTCACCAACCACAAAACTCATCGAAACAGCAAGCCAAGAAGTCAGAGAGGAGGCAATCCTCGCATAAAAACGCCCTACACCCATTTCCTCATTTTCTCCCAATCAAATGAGAATGAGGTACGGATGCAACCTATTGAAAAAACACATGTTGGGTAAGGATACATGCGACCCCGAAACAGTGCGACGAGTATGCAAAGCGAGATCCTCAGCCCTGCCGACGCACAGCCTTCAAATTCGACGACAAGAACGCTGCAAGACTTATACGTCATCACAAAAGCATGCGAACAAAACGCGGATCAGTTAAGGATGGCAAACGGCCAAATTCAATCAATCGCTCACAATCTCACGACCATAAACAACAAATTCCAAGAACTCATAATCTACCTACGAATACAGCGATCGCAAGCTAGCATTATTTCGCCTAAAACCACGGAGACCTCCCTAAGCAAACACCCGAGATCATCAAATGAAAGGACTAGCGAAACAGTCTTTCTGCGCCAAACAAACAACTCGATGATGCTCCGAGAGTAGGAGTAATCTGATATGATTGCACAGAAAGAATCGAAACCGACCACATTTACCTCAATCATATCCGAACTCCGAAGACGCCGAGAGCAACTCGTGGAAGAACAAAGCTCTGTGGATATGAAGCGATGTGAACTGGACAACGACGAGCGGCAGCTGGAGGAGGAAAGAAGACTGCTTGAAAAGAAAATTGCGGGAGAATCACCTACGAATCGATTGGAATTGGAGAGAATGAGAGAGCATGTTTCGAGGCTGGAGGCGCAGTTGCGACTCAGAGAGAAGGAACTTCATCAGGAGATGCTCCAGCTGGATGAAGAGAAGAAGCAGCTTAAGGAAAGAGTGTCGGAAATTGAGAGAATGATCCAATACGAGACATGACGACTGAGAGTTAGAAGAGTATGTCAAGTTTTGCGCCCCAAAGAGTAATTCAAAGCGCGAGAACAACGTTTCGAGTTCACAGCGACTTTCCACGGGAAGCGCTAGGACATCCTGCTGGAGAGGTCCGCGGTTAGCTGTTTCAGATGAGTAATGTCCGTAACAGCGAACCACGCATAACCATTATCCGGCATGTCACAGCAGAAAGAAGGCGGGGGACTGGTTCTAGTGGAGGTCGAACGCGAGGAAGCGCAGAATAAGCTTCGCGAGAGCGATGAATGGTACCGTTCAATATACGAGAATAGTATCGATGCAATACTATTGACCGCTACAGATGGCAAAATATTTGCAGCGAATCCTGAAGCATGCAGGATTCTGCAACGAACAGAAGAGGAAATTTGCCGGATTGGGAGAAACGAAATTGTCGACCTAACGGACCCTAGGCTGCCATCTGCGCTTCAAGAACGAGCAAGAACTGGAAAATTCAAAGGAGAACTCAACCTCAAACGAAAAGATGGAAGCATATTCCCAGCTGAAGTATCGACAAATGTGTTCAAAGCAAAAGAAGACCTCGAAGCAACAAGTATGATAATCCGCGATATCACTGAACGCAAGCGGACTGAAGTGGCCGTCAAAGAGAGTGAAGAGCGGTTCAGGAAGGCGTTTTCGTTGTCCCCTGACGCTTGTTACATTAGCACTTGGGACGGTGTTAACGTTGAGGTGAATGAGGCGTTCGTTAAGATTTTTGGTTATACTCGCGAGGAATGCGCGGGGAAGAGTTCCCTAGAACTTAACCTCTATGCGCATGGTCCGCCCGACCGAGCTCGAATGCTCAATGAGCTTAGAAGCAAGGGATCGTTCAATGACCTCGAGTTTGAAGGCAGGAGAAAGAATGGCGAGATATTTCCGGTGCTCTTTTCGGCCTCAGCACTGAAGTTGGGTGACCAACAGCTCATAATGGGCGTAATCAGGGATCTTACCGAACGGAAGCGCATGGAGGATGAGGTCAAACGTTATTCTGACCATTTAGAGGAGTTAGTTGAAGAAAGATCTCAGGAGCTTAGCTTGGCGAAGGAACAACTCGAACATGTTATCGAATCGAACCCAGCCGTAGTCTACGTAGGAAAGCCCTTGCAAGATAGTCCGGACTTCTACTTGACTTTCGTTAGCAAGAGGATTACCTCTTTGACCGGCTTCGAGCCGAAGCATTTCATGGGAGTGGAGGGCCCCGCTTTCTGGGCGAGCAGGGTTCAACCGGATGATCTCGAGAAGTATCTCAAAGAAATGTCGAAGTTCTGGAAGGAAGGGTATAGAGTCTGCGAGTATCGTTTCCGTCACAAGAACGGAACTATCCATTGGCTTCAAGAAGAATCTACCGTTATACGAGATCCTGTGGTGGGAGTTAGAGAAGTAATTGGGTACATGACGGACATAACCGAAAGAAAACTTGCCGAGAAGGAGTTTGAAGATTCAAAGAAGCGGCTTGAGAGCATTGTCTCAACCAACCCGGCGGTAATCTATTCGGGTAAGCCGTTGCCGGATTTGTCTGATTGGCGTTTGGATTACGTTAGTGGCAGAGTAGTTGGGATGACGGGGTTTGAACAATGTGACCTAGTCGATAATCCTGGATTCTGGAATTCGCGGATTCACCCGGATGATCTATGTTCCTATCTTGCGCAAGTCCCCCACTTATTCAGAAATGGGCACTTTTCATGTGATTATCGCTTTCGTTGCAAAGATGGAATATATCGATGGATTCGAGAGGAAGTATCGTCCATTTGTGATGTAGAGGGCAAGCCAGTCGAGGTTGTTGGTTGCTGGACGAATATAACGGAGGTCAAGGAGATGGAGGAACGACTAGCTGAGGCTGAGCATTTAGCGGGGATTGGTGAAGCTGCCGCGATGGTTGGGCATGACCTTCGGAACCCGTTGCAGGGCATCGCCGGAGCCACCTACCTTCTGCAAAATCAATCTGTGCCTGCAAAAGAACGAAAACAGTTGATTCAACTCATAGATAGGTGCGTTGAATACTCTGACGGAATTGTAAACGACCTCCTCGATTATGTTCGACCTCTTGCTTTAGTTAAAGCTGAGAGCACGCCGAAGAAACTTGTAATCAACGCATTGGAAGCGGCTCATGTTCCAAGGAATATTATGGTTAAGAATAGAACACGGGACCAACCCACAATCAAAGTTGAACTCGAGAGGGTGAAGCGCGTACTCGTCAACCTAATCGAGAACGCCGTGGATGCCATGCCGACCGGAGGAACACTCACTTTCAGTAGCAAAGAGTCAAACGGATTCATGGAACTGATCGTAGCTGATACCGGAACCGGCATGCCGAAAGAGATCCTCCAAAACTTCGGAAAACCCCTTCAAACGACTAAGGCTAAGGGCATGGGTTACGGTCTGGCCATCGCAAAACGCATCGTAGACGCGCATAACGGGGAGATAGTTGTAAAAAGCAAGCAGGGCGAAGGAACGATCGTCAACTTGCGACTACCCATCAAAACAAAAGAGTTCAACAGCGAAGCGCAATGCAATAGACGTTGACTTTTCTTGAAATAACCTAGAACTATCTGAAGAGCATTACCTCGCCTGCTTCAAGAGACAGCAGAGAAAACGGCGCGAATAGAGAAACAGTTGACGCAAACTAAGCGATCCACACAACTCCCTATATCAACGCTAAACTCGATGCAATCCAAACGCATCCAGCAAAGTATGAGAACGAGTTACCGCAGGCATAGCTGAAAGCATCGTAGCCCTCTCGATCTAAGAGTTTAGAGTTAGGCATCCATTATGCGTAAACGAGATCACATTGTCCAACGAAGAATCCTCTCAAACCGGCAAAGGGCGGGTGGTCGTCTAGCTTTGTGCAGGTACTACGGACGGAGGGTTCGAATTCGCCTCTCGTACTTTCTAACGGACCCCTGGTACCCGTTTCTACTGGAGTGGCAGAACTCAACCTAATTAGAAATCACGATATTGGTGGGTCTAGGTGAGTTCGCGTGATTTGACTCATGACAGCCAAACTGAGGATTCAACGTCCCCCAGGAGGAAGTCGCTGGGGTCAAAATTCAGGGAGAAAAACGCTAGTCCAAGACGCGAGCCAGTCGAGAAAGATAAAGAATGACATCTCGGCATAACTCATTTCAGAGCTGGGGTATTTGAGCAAGCGGGAAAAGACTGTTACAAGGTCCTTTCGAATCAGTGAATCGGCATTTAAGGCATTAGAAGAAGATGCTTCTCAACGAAATATCAGCGTCAATACTCTCGTGAACCAACTTCTTCTCGCTCACACAAACATAGGTAGATTTCTCGACAAGTTTGGTACCATACGGATGACCAGACCATCATTCTCTAAACTCCTTAACGTTTGCACTGATACGTCCATTATTGAAGTAGCTCGATCTGTGGCGTCCGACGCGCCCAAGACGATTATACTCGCGAAATATGGCGTGATCTCCCTCAGAACCGTTTTGGATTATATTCGGAGCATGAATGCGTACGCGGGTTGGGGAGACTATGGCGAAGTAGAAAGCCAAGGAAAATTGATCATTACACAAACGCACAATCTGGGGCGGAAAGGAACGCTTTTCATTAGCAATTACCTAGAATCTGTATTTGGACTTGCTGACGTCCATCCTAAAACGAGCCTGAGTGAACACTCGCTGATTTTTGAAATCTAGACGCGCATAACCGCCCTCCGAATATCTTCCATCGAGATCGTTTCGTGATCATATTCTACCGTCAGTACCTGTAACGCGTGATCGGCCTCCGATGTCACGATGCCTTTCAGTTTAGATACGGTTACTCTTGCCCTCTCTAATTTGCTGAGGTCAGCTGATTGAGCGATGCGGATGATGCAAATGGCCCTGTTTCGCTTCTTGGGCATTACTTACCGTCCAAGTCGCGATGAAGTGGGATTCGGATATTTCATTGGGGCGTATTTTTTGTAGCGAACTGTAGTTCCTTCGCAACGTATGGCGACACAAGATACCTGCTGCTCAAGTAATCCTATACGCGATAAGTCTTCGGTTGCGAGCAATGCAAAATCCGATCGATACTGATAGCAATGGCAAGGCAAATGATCAACATCAGGCAGACTTCAACGCTCTTCTAATTGATTCTGTGGACGAAGCGGTTTCCGAGGTTATGGGAGCTAAGACAAGCTCACTCTTTTGGCGACACTTCCAAGCGTATCTCGGTATGACGCGTGAAGAAATGCCGAACGACCTTCCGAAACTTTTCACTTCACTACAGACAGTATTCGGAAGTGGAGATTATACCGTAGGAGAGATGGTGATTAGAAAACTCTACGCGAAAGCCAATGTTCCACTAAACTTCTCGCACAATCACCCTCTAGCCGAATGCGCACAAAAACTACGACAAATCCTCGCTAGACAAGAAACTCCATAAACTCACCTACAGAACGATTACAGCAACCAGAGTCTTGCTTTTCAACCGTCGAGGTACTGTTACCTATTCCAAGAGCTTCTTTCTTCTCGGACTTCGTATTAGGAAGTCAACGCGTCCAGCGGATGGGCTTTGATGGTTTAAGCTGAATTATTGCGCGATCGGGCTCTATTCCCTCTAATAATTCATCAATCTTATCCGATGGCGTGTACTTCGACGCGATTCGACGTAACAGCTGGTGGCCCTGTCTAACAGACGATGTTCAGATAAAAATGGATCCGGGGAGAGAATGCTGGCTTCCCCCTCAGGAGGGGGTGTGTGGGTGTCCTGTAATGCCCATCGCCAATCTTTCGATACCCAGTAGCAGGAATGCGAAGGCTAGGAAGTACACTACGACGAGAAGCCCGAGCCCTGGAAAGACTAGAACCATGAGGCCTGCAACTATGCTTACAAGGCCTACTACAATGGCGAGTGCGCGTGCCCACCCAGGCAGTTTCAGCTGTGTGTTTTGCGTCATATGTTCACCTCCATTGTTTCTTCGACGAACGTGTTGCATCATCAACGATGCTAATTATCAGGGCGTCCGCAATGTGTCACAAAGTACACTGGTCTGCCAACAATAATTCGGCTTACCGATCATTATGCGCTTTAGATTTCAGATTCTGCTTTAAACCAGCAGCACTGCGATGATGCCGCTCAGAAAAACGCCGTCAAATGTTCCTGCGCCTCCGATGCTCGCTACTGGAGCTCCGAGACTAGGAATGTCTCTAAGATTGGTTAAGTCAGCTCCAATCAGCGTTCCCAAGGTTCCCGCTACGTATGCTACGACGCTTGGGAAACTGGGAGTAAGCAGGAACGCACTCAGAGCAGCTGCGATGGGTGGGACGAAAGCCGGTGTTGTAATCCCCAAGCCAGGTACCTTTCTAGCCACAAGATGCACCACAATCGCAGTAATTGCCACGCCCATCAAAGCATAGAGCAATTGTTCAGGATGCGATTGAAGAAGATAGAACGAGACAATGGTGGGAATGACGGCGCCGCCCACGTTAACAGCAATAAGAGTTGAAATCTCTTCCACTGCAATGTGTGGGATTCGATATCTTATCCAGAAAAACTGAACCTCTTCCATCTTAACGATTCTTTCCCGACTCTTCACCCTCCGAACAGGAATGTTGACTGAACTGCCCAAGAAGGTTCCAACTAGGACTAAAACGATCTGCAACCGTGTGAACCCAATTCTTTGAAAAGCAACCTCAGTAAGCCCAACGAATAGAATGACAACTACTGCTGTTAACAATATGCCGAAAAGGAGATAGAATACGCTTCCATGAGGGCGATATATTGGCAGCCTCGTACTCAGTCCACGTCACCCTCTCGATATTCCTTAACTTGATTTCTCGAAGTCTCTCAGCAATCTATGTGATTCTGCAATTCAAGGACGAGAAACCGGCTTTCTAAGAAATGCGCGTATCTTTTCTATCGTAACAATGTTTGGATCGTAACGAATTTTGACGGTGTGGCTGACGATGTTTATTGTGACCTCTTTGATACCTTTCATCTTTCGAAGTCGTGTCTCTATTTGCCTGGGTGGATTTGGCATGTCAAGTCGAAGATAGGATAGGATTGCGCGAGCTTCAGCTTTCAATTCACTCGTTGGCTTAGGTCCTTGAAAACGGGGCTTATGAAGCAAAGAGGTAACACCATACGGATTGGTGACGGTTGGCACAATATATTTGGGACGTGCACATTGTACATCATGAATTCGGAGCGCATTCGTTGCCGGACACGCTAGGGTACTTGAAATCTCAGAGTTACTGTGTTCTCAGTGGACTCAAATTGAGGAATTGCCTTCAGATATGTTCTGATCGCTTTGTCGAGGTAATGTTCTAGGTACGTTGACCACTTCTTTCCGTACTCGTGATAAATGGTCATCGTGTAATCACGCCCCTTGTTTTCGATCTCAGCCTCTCCGACCTTACCGTATTGAGATGCATTGGAGAAGAAGTGGAGCAGGGTTTCCAGGTTGGTCTTCTTAAACCAGAATACGGTTATCTGGTTCGTCAACTCGACACCAACCCGTTCTGCGAGTGCAGCCAAAGCGTCTTCATCGGTTAAGTCGAGAAGGGCGCGAAAGAGCGTCGTAGGAATGCAGATGTGACCGAACTTTTCCGTGTATCTGTCCCACTCAGAGTATTTTGCCATTATGGAAGAGATCAGGGCGTTAACGCTAGTTCTGTGAGCCTTCGCATCTTTCTCAAGGATTTCGTCTAACTCCTCGGATATGCGAACGGTTCTCAAAACTGTCTTCTTCTGTCTGGCGCTCAAATTCGTTCACGGGTTCTAAAGTGTACATTGTGTCACAAATTATCTCTTTTCATCGCGTGTGGACGTCCAATCTATAGCCGGATTTGGGGTGGGTTTCGTCGATGTCAAATGGAAAGTAAAACCGTAAAGATGCCAACGTGGTCAAGAGCGTTCTTGATCATATTCGGTCTTGTGGCGATCGCGGCGTCGATTTTTGTGGTAGCGATGCCTGGGATCGCTATTCTAACTCTAGTGTTCTTGCTGTCGACTTCGCTGCTTTTTGTGGGTCTCTCAAGGCTTGCTCGCGGTATAGCGCTTAGAGCATTGAGCAGAAGCCACAGAGTGCTGGACGTGCTTGCGGGATTAGTCGGAATTGCCATCGGGATGGTCGTTCTTCTATTTCCTTTGCTCGGTGTAGGTACACTGGTTTTCATGCTGGCGTTTGGGACCTTGGCATACGGTATTGTCAGTGCGATAATCGGTGGGACAGTGACTCGATTAAGTAGAGGAGTGAGAGCGCTTGTTTTGCTGAGCGGTATTCTAGCCATCCTATTTTCCGTCATAGTCTTGGTTAACCCGGTTATTGCAGTCTTGACCTTAGTATTCCTCCTATCTGTCTCAGTCATGGTAAATGGAATTGAGAGCATAGTCATAGCATTCGAGTAACCACCTATCAGATGAAAAGAGCACTACGGATGTACTCAACGTCCGTCCTAACAAAATGGACAGGAGCTGTCGAGCAAAAGCAACACAAAGCTGAGTCCAATTCAGGGCAATCTTCTCTTATTCTTCTTCGGCATATGATGAACAATCATGAAAAATCCCGTTGGTCAGGCTGGTAAAATGGAAAGATTGAGGAAGACTCAACAAGCATTTCACTCGACATTCTCACCGGAAATTGATTCAGTTCGCAAATTCTTAGATGCCTATCCTTTGCTTGGCGTAGGGATCATTTTCTTGAGCGGTCTAATCGTTGGAGGTTTACTAAGCGCCTGGCCCTCGCAATTCGTTCTCCTCGCGCTTCTGGGAGGGTACGGATTGGCAATTGCTCAAGGCTCAACCATCGGACTACCCAGCTATCTCTCCGCAGCCCTAGTCGTACCGATTCTTGCCTTTGCGACATATGCAAGCCTTAGAGTCTTGCGGTCAATAGAGCAATACTCTCGCACTGCCCCACATCTCGCGCGCCTAAAGAGCAAATACCATCCGATATCCAACTATCTGCTCGTTCACGCGGGCCCCGTAGGAATAACAGGAGTCCTAGCTTTCTCTACGTTCCTGATAGGCTGGTGGGTTACCGTTATGATCGCGTACTTGTTGAATGTGAAGGTTGCCTTGGCCATGAAGGGCACTGGGGTCGGGTTGGCCGTGGGCGCTTTCGTTTACTGGGCGTCGTATCAAGGACTATCGCGATGGGTACCGAACCCAATCGCTATTGCGGCCATCACTCTGATCATCTTCTTCGCAATGGGTAGATTGATGCTGCGCAAGGCTAACTAAACACGCATCTCAGAACGTTCCCAGTTGCGATGAGGCGAATTTGATATGAAGAGGAAATTTGGACTAAAGCGTGAGATTCCGGGGGAGCATTCTTGGATGCTGCAGCAACTTTCAAGCAACGCGCTAACCCTTTCGGGTTTTTCATTTACATCGTTAGTGTTCACGATCGGCTTCTTAGGAAGTTCTGTACCGCTGTCAGTCGAGAGTGGCCTGCTGCTTTGCACAATCACTTTCGCTATTGCTGGAGAAATGGCGAGAACCTCCTATAGTTTAGAGGAGTACATTGTTTCAGAAGTCCTGTATTTCATTTCACTAGTTTTGCTGTTTTATAACTTCATAGCGCTGACATATGAGTCGCTCCACGGCCTGGGACTCATCCCCATAGTCGCCGCAGTTGCAGGTCTGTTCTACGTTGTTTGGCGAACTTTCGCTAACTTCAGGTTACTGAGAAGAACTTGAGGTGCTGGATGTGAAGTCATGGCAACGGTCTCCTATCGTAGCATCATCGCGAGCTTTGGCGAATCGAGTCTTGACAACATCTGTGAACCATAGGTTGGTATGATCAATGGCGCAGACCCAATTAACGGACGGATAATGTCATCAAATACACATTAAACCTGGTCGGGCACTATTGAAGAAAAGTAGCGTGGTGCGCTTAGGATGGTTACTCGCAGGCAGTCTCATACTACTGCTTTTCATAGATTACATGGGAGTAAATCGGATACTCGTTGTTCTCTCGCGCGTTAGCATAGTCGCAGTTGTCTTGCTGGTCCTCGTGGAGCTTGCAGGATTTCTCATGTATGGGACCACGTGGTACGTCCTGATTCGAAGCTCGGGTCACCGCATCAAATTCGGCATGTGCCAGACGATTACTTTCGCCAGTGTCTTCATCAGTTTCCTGACGTCAAGCGGCTTTATTCTTGAATCAATGCGCGTGGTGTTAGGATCTAAGGAAGCCGGGATGCATAATGGAGAATCTGCTTCAACCGTTATCCTCCATCGGGTGATCTACATCATCACTGTGTTGCTAAGCACGCTCATGGCAATGCTTGTCCTATCCTTCAGAGGTTGGTTGCCACGAACCGAAGCCCTTCAGCTCGAAGCTACATCAGGATTCTTACTCAGCATTATTTTAGTGGGTATTTTTCTGTCTCTCTCGCCTCGCTTCATTCGACCACTTCAGTCCGTAATGACCCGAATCGTGCGCCCAATCACGGATCGCATTCAGCGCCTGCAGGAACACGACGTTAGTTGGGTTGTTGAACGATTCATAACCGATTATGAGAACACGTTCAGGAGACTGATATCAAACCGACGCGGCATGGTGGTCACTTTCCTCTCAAGTAGCGGGGATTGGAGTTGTTCGATAATCCTACTCTGGGGTATACTCGCCGCCTTGGGGCATGTCTCGTCGGTATGGATAGTTGTCATTGCGATGGCGGTCGGTGAGATGGTTGAGATGATTCCTATTCCGGTTCCTGGGATGCTTGGAATCTACGAGACCAGTCTCTCGGCGACTCTTATCACGCTCGGTGTTCCTGGGCTTTTCTCCGCGTCGGCGACGGTTTTACTCCGGCTCATAACGTCTGTTTTCGACATTCCGGCTACGGGATATGCCGCAAACCGCTACGGATACGGAGTGCTCATGAGAAAGTTTTCTGGATCGTCGTAACCCCATATTCCAGTATTAGTTAACGTACTCTAATGGCCCGACCAAAGAACAGTCCGTGGTTGCTGGAGCAACGTATCTAGAAGAGAAGAACGCTACTTTTTGTCGATTGACGAATCTTAATCGGCCGATATCCGTTTTCGATTATAACTTGTTTTTCCTGGCACAGAAGCACGTTATGTCGCTACAATACGCGTCCAGCTGATGGACCTTGATGACTTAAGCCGAATTATTACGCGGTCGGGCTCCACTCCTCTTAGCAATTCATCAATCTTATCCGGCGGCGTGTACCTTACCGCGATTCGGCGTAACAGGGAGTGGTCCTTGTCATCCAATATGTCAGCTTTCCCTGAGAACAGAACTACCTTGTTGGCGTCCGGATCTCGAATGGAGACTGCGATTCTGTTGTCACGTTTTATGTTCCTACCTTTGGCTCTGCTTGCTGTTGTGGAGATGTAGAGGTAGGTTCCGTCGAAATTATACAAAACGGGCGTAATTTGCGGTGAACCATCCCTCCTTAAGGTCACGATATCAGCGATCAGAGGCTTAGATAGGAACTCCCGCAACTCCTCTTCATTCATTGTTCGCTGACTCAATGTTCTTCATCCTCCTACTTACCTCTAAGAGATACACAAGATACACACAATACACGAAGATACGTTAAACTTCACCTTGGCCTGCTTCTACTTCATTATACCACTGGACTTTGTCACCAATAATGCTCCTAGCGATCCATCGGGGTTCTTTCCTTGTGGTCACAAGTGTTCCGCGGAGAGTCTCGGCTTTCTGAGTCAAAGCTTCTGGCGATGTAATGATTGGTAGATCTTGGCGGACGAACTCTTCGACCCTATCGATATTGTCCATGACCGATCTGTAGAGGCCCCAGTCCCGCGAGCACAGGTCCCCTAGGTAATCCAAGTTGATGGTTTCCCGATCATCGCCATGCCCGAGTTCATGATCCTCTAGAATCGCAACTACGTCCGTCGCATCCTTTGCTTCAAACCTCGCGATTTGAAGTTTAGTTAGCAACAAGTCGGTAATTGGAATCGTGAGATCGTCCAGCCATAGACGTGATCTAAAGTTCAGAGTGTGCTCCATCCCGAACTTGTCCAAGAACACATCGGCGTTCTTCTGATGTTCTCCTCTAAGGAACTCTAGACGAGTATGGCCGTTCCACGCATTGAACTGGCTATTGGGGATATATCCCAACTGACGGAAGATTGTGAAGATACCCTTGTACTGTTCACTCAACCCAAACAAGTCTATGTCACTGTGTTCCCGAAGATGTGCGCTGTGTGGTCCGTGACAGTGAAACCGAACCGCTAACCCCCCCATTAGCCTCAGAGTCACTCCGCATTCGCTGGCGCTTCTCACAATCCTCTGCGCCTCTTCTTCAACCAAAGTGAAGGGGCTGATGTTTTTCGTTTCTAGACCCGTAGAGGTTTTGGCGATCTGTATGGCAACTTGCATGTCGATATCACATGCACAAACGCTTAGTGTGGATCAAGAGTTAAGCAGGTCGTCCACTCTGTACCACCTTGTACTACGCAAGAGAGAATATCTTCAATCGAGACGTGGTTTCGCAACGCAGAATTTGCGCTTGAACACATTGACTACCTTGTGTTCCGTGAATTTTCGCGCCCACTACTCTGAATGTTTCGGTTCGGCACCGAAGCTCAACAGAGTGTACATTGTATCACAGATTACCTCTTTTCATCGCATGTGGACGTCCGATATATTGACACTTTCCGCTTTTTCATTCTCATTAGCTGATGGCGCATTTGAGCAACGATGAAACCACGAGACCCGAGCCTGCAGAGAAGAGACCATTCCCCGTCGAGAACAAGTTGAGCTTCAAGGAAATAATTGGTGCAGCCGTAAATGAAACGATACTTGGGCTTCTGGGCAAAGACGCGTCACAATCATTCTTCACACACCTCAGCAACGAGAGAGGTATATCTAGGGATATGGTTGCCCAGCGGCTAGACATGCTCTTCCTCACCATGGATCACGTCTTCGGGGTTTCGAGTAGAACCGTTGGCAGGGCGATAATAAGAAACCTGTACAGAACTCTTGGCCTAAAATTCGCTGAGAACCCAAATTACACCTTGTCAGACTACGTGGAAGAAGCCCTGTTCGACTATGTTAGAGAGATAATCACTCTCTCCGAATCAGAACATTCTGCATCCCGAACGCCTAGTTGAACTCGTTCTTGAATCGATTGTAAAAGTCTAGTAGAAATGACTGAAACATAGAAAAAATGGATTCTCGAATCTCAACATCAGCGTTCAGTCGTATGAGCTATGCTGATTTGATTATTGTCTGAGCCGCCGTTCAATTTTCTCCAGTTCAGTTATGGTTTTGCGAATGGTATCAGCCATCGCCCGTTTGATTTCTGGTTCTGCTTCTCTTGATCTCCTGTTTGCTTCCGTCTCGATTTGTTGAGCGAGTTTGTTCGCATCTGCTTCAACTTTCTTCAATGTACCCTCAATTTCCTGAACGAAATTCCGAATTTCCGTCTCTAGATCCATGCTAAATCACCTCATTAGAGCGTGGAACAGGGATCGGATTTAGGTCGAACGTACACATCGCATTACAATGATAGCAGCTCATCGTGAGCCTTTACCCCTGCCTGACGCTCTTCGATGAAACTTAAGGATAAGAACGAGCCACCAGACTGGGCAGTTCAGCTACTTCCACCGAAATATCCCTTACGACAATAGAAACCAAATCAAGAGTGGGCCGCCGAATTATCGACCGTGTTTTTCAATTCCCCTTGGTGTAATAGAGCTCTAGGAAGTAGAACGCATATGCACCGAGGAAGCTTGTGGCCATCTGGGAAGAAAATCCGTTATTCTGGAATCCGGAAAGGACGAAGAGTACGCCGCCTATAACTGCTGAAATGACCATGACAAAACCAAGAAGGGCAAATAGATTGACGATTCGAATCCGAGTCTTGAGTGCAAGAGCAAGCACAAGCGTGGCGAGAATAATTAGGAGAATTCCTTCAAAGGCGTGGTAAGTCGCTATTCCTCCAGCGGCGAAGAGAGCTTCCACTATTCCAAGGAAACTTGCATTAACCGAACCCTGAGGGAAGACAGAGAAGAGGTTCACGGAGTCGCCTGTTCATCCCTGAATCGTAAGTACTGCAAGGGTTGCGATTATGGCACGACGGAGACCTGTCAGGGATGCGAGCTTTGTTTCGTGATTCATTTCCATGACGCCTTCAAGAGGTGCTCGCGCATTAACAGTTCGCATAGCTGGCACCTTACTAGCCTAACGAGGTTTTCGTCCTTGTCAAGGTCTTGACCCATCTCATGTGAGGTATTAATCATCGCTCAAACGATACCGAACACTAGACGAGGGATAGGATACGCTACATTTGTGCTGGCCAGAGAATTAACTGAAGCTGCAGCCCCGGCCATAGCCGGGTACGTTAGTCAGACTTACGGAGTTGGGAGCATATTCCCATTCGCAATCGGCTTTTTCATGCGGCGATGCTGCTATTCCAGCCACTTCTAGCCAAGCACAGCTTATCTGCAAAACGAACAAACAACTAGGAAAGCAATCCCAAATTGAACCCACCA
>DATIYC010000219.1:0-4042 GCA_035517955.1 Candidatus Acidiferrales bacterium
GTTGGGGACGCACTTTCTCACGTTGCGTTGCCTGGCTTAGCGCTTGGAATCCTATTCAACTTCAATCCCTTCATCGGAGCCTTTGCCTTCCTCTTCGCAGCCTCAATGGTAACATGGTACATTGAGAGATCAACAGAACTATCCGCGGAAGCAATTATCGGTGTTCTCTTTGTTCTAGCCCTAGCCATTGGAATTCTGATTACCCCTGAGCCGGATTTGCTGGAAGCACTGTTTGGTGATGTGGCGAAAGTTTCGGTCTACGACGCGTTGGCTGCCGTCACAGTTTCCATTTTTGTGTTGATTCTTGTACGATGGGTCTACCTGAGGACCGTCCTAAGCCTCATCTCAGAGGAGTTGGCGAGGTCAAGTGGAATCAACGTGAGCAGAATCAATTTTGTATACTTATTACTGGTGGCCTTGGTTGTGGCGAGCGGAATCAAACTCGTTGGGTCTCTCCTCGTAGGAGCCCTAGTCATTGTGCCCGCCGCAGCTACCAAGAACATTGGCAGAAATCTTCACAGCTACGCAATGATCAGCGGAATAGTTGGAATATTAAGTTCCCTTTCGGGAATTGTGCTTTCCTACTACACGAGATTACCGGCCGGTCCGCTAGTTGTTCTTGCTGGAACGTTGATCTTCCTGATTACTGTTTTTTGGAATCGCCTTTCTGCATAAGACCCTCTTAATCAGCTAAATATTGTTCTTATTCATTTCATGACATCGAATTTCTTGTAGAAGAGAAGATAACTAATTACAACAAAGTCTGCAACGATAGCAATGTGCATGAGGGTACAGTAGAGGCAAATCGCCCTAACCAAGTACAATTCGACAAACACCAAGTATGGTACGATTGCAATGCCAATGAATCTCCACCCAAACAATGTCCTCAGCGAGGCTTTGGCCAAACGAACACCACCAAATGCAATGAAGTATACAAGTAACAGATTTACTATGAAATAGCCGACCGCCAAAAGCTCCAGGGGAATTCCGAAGAACTCACTGTAACTACTACTCAAGACGGCGTAGCAATCTAACGCTATTCCCGGACCTTTCTGAAGAGGGCAGAAAGGAAGAGCCTGTAGCTTCAACGTATAGTAGACCACTAGGACCATGGACGAAGCCCAGAGCCCGAAGATGGACATGGCGACGAGCAATAGAAGCTTAAGCGCACTGATCCTAGCTTTCATATTCGCTTACCTTGAGCGATGCAACTCGCTTAGCCCTAATAAGTATCTGATATTCATAATTCTGTTTTCATTTACTCTCCGCATTCTACGTTCTCAAAGTTTTACTTCGTCTGCTACAGGTGAGATCGTATGTCGCGGATAATTGATTGCGCGGATTGCGGTATTAACCCGTGCGAGAAGGGAAGTGGCAATGTATCATTCAACGCTTGTCCGATGAATACAGCCAAGGAAGTTCTGGAGAACGCGTCTCAGATCTATAAATCCGAAATTAGAGAGATGGCTCACGCGGCGGCTCTCGTTGAAGCGAAGGGATACATGAAGTGGACGAGGGTCGAAGACACAATGGAGTTTGCGCGTGTTATGGGTTACAAGAAGTTGGGCATAGCCTGTTGTGTTGGCCTACGTCGAGAAGGAGCTATTCTCGAAAGCATACTGCGCAAGAACGGATTCGAGGTTTGTTCGGCTGTCTGCAAAACTGGTGGCGTCGCCAAGGAAACTCTGGGAATCAAGGACGAGGAAAAGGTGCGACCAGGCGGATTTGAGGCAATGTGCAACCCGATAGCCCAAGCGATGCTCTTAGATTCCGCAGGATGCGAGTTGAACATACTCGTTGGCCTTTGTGTTGGGCACGATTCCCTATTTGCAAAGGCGTCGAAAGCTCCGGTGACAACCCTTGTGGCGAAGGACAGAGTACTCGGTCACAATCCAGTTGCAGCCATATACAACCATCAATCCTACTACAAGGAGAGACTGTACGATAATCACGTTCATCTAAAAACATGAAAATGAACAATTCTAGGTCGTGAAACCTTTGGGATCTGGGGAGCGAAGTCTACAGGAAACCTATGCGCCGAATGCACGATGTTTTGGATGCGGTCCAGCAAACCCGCGCGGATTGCACATTCGAAGCTATGTTCAGGATGATGTCGTTATTGCCGATTGGAAGCCGGAACCATATCATGAAGCGTTCGAGGGATACGTGAATGGCGGAATCATTGGTGTGTTGTTTGATTGCCACAGTAACTGGACCGCGACCTACAGCCTAATGAAAAGGAAGGGGCTCTCAGCTGCTCCAGGAACCGTGACGGCAGAGTATTGTGTAACTCACCTGAGCCCAACTCCAAGCAATCGCACCCTGCGTCTCGTATCCAAGATAGTGGACATATCTGATAAGAAAGCGATGGTAGAAACTACGTTAAACGTTGATGGGAAGATCACAGCGAAGTTCAAGGGAACTTTCGTAGCCGTGAAAGAAGGGCATCCAGCTTACGGACGCTGGCAGTGATATAGCCAGCTTGACGCCTTAGCCAATTCTCCGTGAAATTCTTAGAAGATGGCCTCTTTGCTTTTAACTCAAGTTCGTAAAGCATTCCGAACGAAAGCCCGTGAACACCAAGATTCTTCCTTTCGAATCCTGATTGGGAGTTATTCCATCATATCTGTGCATTTTCGAGGTTCGAGGGTTAAGCGAACAGGGGCAAATGGATTGAGCACCACCATCCTAATACCCAGCTGCGTGGCGATGGATGCGATCTCTTCGACTGATTTGCTTACGACAACGGATTCGATCGATTCATCGCTTTTCTCAAAAACTGAAGAAAATCAGTAGAGCATTTTCCGCTTCTACACGTTTAGGAGCTTCACCCAGCGAGAATCGTCCTTGTTCGGTAGGGTCAGCGATTAAGTAGTCGAAGTGCCCACGCAATAAATCTCAAATCTATTCAACCTGTCCATCGTTGAGACGCTCATACTAGGTTACGCGTGCCTAGAATGTTAGAACTTTGTCTGAGTCGATCCCCCCCCGTTCTTTAGCTCACTCGTCGTACCGATCTCAACGCCATCTATCAACTCGAGTCCACCACGGGCCTCCAAAGCTATCAGTCGAATAGTCGTCGAGACGGAGGCTGTCGGTACATCTCGCTAGCTCGAAAGAGCCGCGTCGACCCCTCTGTCTTCATATGCTAAACAGTTGTTGCTGGCTTGACGACCTCTCAGCCAGCACTTCAGACCAATGTACCTCGGAGTCGTTGCACATAGTTGAAGGCAGAAAGTCCGGCCACAGCGCTTTGTCCAGCAGAAATTACGGCCCGTTTGTATGTGGAACCTGCGACGTCTGCAGCAGCAAATACTCTAGGGGTGGAGGTCTTGCCATCCTTATCAGTCATGACCTCCCCGGCACGATTGAGCTGAACGAGATTCTTGAGAAAAGTCGTCTTTGATGTCTTGCTCTGATCGCTTCGATCATCAGTGACTCACCAATAACTGTTAATGGCCACAAGAAGTGTGGTTCAGAAGAGGATATCAAGATTGCCCGACATATTCGAAGAGATCGCACGGATCAGGAGAGAAGGATTGAGCGCTTCTCTCGCCACCGTGGTAAATGCAGAGAGTGGTGCTCCCGGGAAGACCGGCTTCAGAATGCTGGTACACCAAGATGGATCAACTATTGGAACCGTTGGCGGCGGAATCGTTGAGGCTAAAGTGCGAGACGAGGCGTTGCAAAGCATGAAAGACGGAAAAACCAAGCTCCTCGAATACGACCTCGACAATCAAAGCCCCTTAGGGCTTCGATGCGGAGGGAAGGCGATGATATTCGTTGAACCGATTCTCGCCAATCCCAGAATCTACATCTTCGGTGGAGGACACATCGCGCTACCGCTCGCCAAATTCGCAAATGAATTGGAGTTCTCAGTAGTCGTAGTCGATGATCGAAAGGAATTCGCGGCGCGAGAAAGGTTTCCGATGGCAGCCGAAGTGAAACCGGGGGATTTCATAGAAGTAACTCGATCTATTGAGTTTCGGCATAACGACAGCGTCGTCATCGTTACGCACGGACATGAACACGATGAAGTTGT